>CAIZEE010000298.1 GCA_903931835.1 uncultured Elstera sp. | reverse complement strand
GGCAGTTGAACGATCCCTATGTCGCGGAGGCGCAGCGGCTAGGCTATCGCAGCCGGGCGGCGTTCAAGCTCATTCAGTTGGACGATCGGCACAAGCTGCTTAGGCCCGGCATGACCGTGGTCGATCTGGGCGCCGCACCCGGCGGCTGGACCCAGGTCGCGATCGACCGGGTGCGCGCCGACCGGGCCAATGGCGGCAAGGTGCTGGCGCTCGATATTCAGGAAATGGCGCCGATCAGCCACGCGCTGGTGCTCAATGCCGATTTTCAGGATGCCGCGACGCCCGGGATTTTGAAGGAGGCGCTGGGCGGCCCGGCCGATCTGGTGCTGAGTGACATGGCGGCACCCGCGACCGGCCATACCCGCACCGATCACTTGCGCATCGTGAACCTCTGCGATGCCGCGTTGGAGTTTGCCGAGGAAGTGTTGAAGCCGGGCGGCGGCTTCGTCGCCAAACTATTCCAGGGCGGGGCGGAGCGGGAGCTGCTCGACCGACTGAAACGCGATTTCGAGCATGTCCGCCACACTAAGCCGCCGGCCAGCCGCGCCGACTCGTCGGAGCTTTATCTGGTGGCGACTGGTTTCCGCGGCGGACCCGTCGATCAGGATGATGGCGCTCCAGACGATAGCGATGCCGCCTAAGCCTGCCGGCTGGCAATTCTGGATCGATCGCGGCGGCACCTTCACCGATATTGTCGCACGGCGGCCCGATGGCACTCTAGCGATCGGCAAGCTGCTCTCAGAGAATCCTGAGCGCTACGAGGATGCGGCGGTCGAGGGCATCCGAACTCTGCTGGGGCTCGGTATCGGCGATCCCATTCCCGCGAACGCCATCGACGCGATCAAGATGGGTACCACTGTCGCGACCAATGCGCTGCTGGAGCGCAAGGGCGACCGCGTCTGCCTGGTGACGACAAAGGGCTTCGGCGACGCGCTGCGAATTGCCTATCAGGACCGCCCGCGCATCTTCGCCCGCCAGATCGTGCTGCCGCAGCCGCTCTATGAGAGGGTGGTGGAGGTCGATGAGCGCGTCACCGCTTCGGGCGAGGTGCTAGTGCCGCTCGATCTGGACACGGCAGAGCGGTCATTGCGCGCCGTCTATGACAGCGGCATTCGCGCCGTCGCCATTCTGTTCATGCATGGCTATCGCTATCAGGATCATGAGATCGCGGTGGCCGAATTGGCGCGGCGGATCGGCTTTAGTCAGATTTCGCTGTCACACGAAGCGAGCCGGCTGATGAAGCTTGTCGGGCGGGGCGATACCGCCGTGGTCGACGCCTATCTGTCGCCGATCCTGCGCCGCTATGTCGACCGGGTTGCCGGGCAGATGGGCGGGGTGAAACTGTCCTTCATGCAATCCAATGGCGGCTTGGTTGAGGCGGCGCGCTTTCAGGGCAAGGACAGCATTCTGTCGGGGCCTGCGGGCGGCATCGTCGGTGCGGTCGAGACCAGCCGCATGGCGGGTTTTGAACGCATTATCGGCTTCGATATGGGCGGCACCTCGACTGATGTCTCGCATTATGACGGGCAGTTGGAGCGAACGGTCGATTCAGTCGTTGCCTCGGTTCGTGTCCGGGCGCCGATGCTGCGTATCCACACCGTGGCGGCGGGGGGCGGGTCGATTCTCAGCTTCGACGGCGCCCGGTTTCGCGTCGGTCCGCAATCGGCGGGGGCTGATCCGGGTCCGGCCTGTTACGGGCGCGGCGGCCCGTTGACGGTGACCGACGCCAATCTGCTGCTGGGCAAGCTCAATGCCGAGTTCTTTCCGGCGCTGTTCGGGCCTGACGGGACAGCGCCGCTCGACCTCGCCGTGGTCGAAGGTAAGTTTGCGGCGCTGGCGGCCGAAATCGAAGCCGCGACGGGCGTTGGCTCAAGCGTTCAGGACATTGCGGAGGGCTTCATCACCATCGCCGTTGAGAACATGGCGAATGCGATCAAGGAGATCTCGCTTCAGCGCGGCTACGACCTAACGCGCTACACGCTGTGCTCCTTTGGCGGTGCCGGTGGCCAGCATGCCTGCCGCGTGGCCGATGCGCTGGGCATCTCGCGCATCTTCCTGCATCCGCTGGCGGGCGTGCTGTCGGCCTATGGCATGGGGCTGGCCGATTTCCGCGTGCTGCGCGAGGCTGCAGTTGAGCGGCGGTTGGAGGCGGTTTTGATGCTGGAACTGCGCGGCACAATCGCCGCCCTGTCGGAGGCCGCGACGACGGAGATGGCAGCCCAGGGCATCACGGCGGACGCGATTGAGAGCAGCGTCATGCTGAGAGTCCGTTACGAAGGCACGGACGCGCATCTCGAAGTCGCCGTGGCGATGGATGGTGATGACGGCAAACTAGAGCGCGCCTGCATCGCCGGGTTCGAGGCGGCGCACCGTCGGCGCTACGGCTTTGTCGTGGCCGGCAAACCCCATATCGTTGAGGCGGTGGTCGTGGAGGTGATCGGGCGGGTGGAACGCGTCTCGGCCGTGTCCACAGCCGTACTTCGCACGACGCCCGAGCCGCCGGTGAAGCGGACCGTACCGCTTTACAGCGGCGGCGGACTTCATTCGGCGCCGGTCTATGATCGGGCGATGCTGGTCGAAGGCGATGTGATCGACGGGCCGGCGATGATTATCGAGGCGACGGGAACAACCATTCTGGAGCCGGGCTGGCGCGCCCGTGTGGATGCTGCGGCGTCGCTCATTCTGGATCGCAGCGAAGCCTTGCAGCGTGTTGAGGCAATGGGTACGAAAGTCGACCCTATCCGTCTGGAACTGTTTAATAATCTGTTCATGACAGTGGCCGAGCAGATGGGCACGATGCTGGAAAACACCAGCCACTCGGTGAACATCAAGGAACGCCTCGATTTCTCCTGTGCGCTGTTCGATGCCAAAGGCAATCTCATCGCCAATGCGCCGCATATGCCGGTGCATCTTGGCAGTATGGGCGACAGCGTGGCGACGATCATCCGCGAACGGGCGGATACGATGGAGGATGGCGACGCGTATGCGCTGAATGCGCCCTATAATGGCGGCACGCATCTGCCTGATGTGACGGTGATCACCCCGGTCTATATCGAGGGCAAACTGGTCTTCTTCGTCGCCTCGCGTGGCCATCATGCCGATATTGGCGGGCTGACGCCGGGTTCCATGCCGCCCAACAGCCTGACTATTGAGGAGGAGGGCGTGCTGCTGGACGATTTCCATGTCGTCAGGCAAGGCCGTCTGGCAGAGGATGAATTGCGTGCGCTGCTGGCTTCGGGTCGCTACCCAGCCCGCAATCCCGATCAGAACCTGGCGGATTTGCAGGCGCAGCTCGCGGCCAACGCGACTGGCGCCCGGGAATTGGCGAAGATGGTCGGGCAGTTCGGTCTCGATGTCGTGCTCGCGTATATGCGGCATGTGCAGGACAATGCGGAGGAACAAGTCCGCCGCGTCATTGCCCGGCTGACCGATGGCAGCTTCGTGGTGACGCTGGATAGTGGTGCGGTGATCCGCGTCGCCGTCACGATCGACCATGAAACACGCTCGGCAGTGATCGATTTCACCGGCAGCTCGGCGCAGTTGCCCAATAATTTCAACGCGCCGAGTGCGGTGTGCCGCGCCGCTGTGCTGTACGTCTTCCGCACGCTGGTCGACGACGATATTCCGATGAATGCCGGCTGCCTGAAGCCGCTGACGCTGATCATCCCCGAAGGCTCGATGTTGGCGCCGCGCTATCCGGCCGCCGTCGTGGCCGGCAATGTCGAGACCAGTCAACTTATCGTCGATGCGCTGTACGGAGCACTGGGCGTCCAGGCGGCGTCGCAGGGCACCATGAACAACTTCACTTTCGGCGACGATCGTTACCAATATTATGAGACGATCGCCGGCGGTTCCGGGGCCGGTCAGGGGTTCGACGGCACCTCGGCCGTCCAAACCCACATGACCAATTCACGCCTGACAGATCCGGAGGTGCTGGAGTGGCGGTTCCCGGTTCTGCTGGAAAGCTTTCATATTAGGCGCGGTAGCGCCGGTGCGGGACGCTGGCATGGCGGGGATGGCGTCGTTCGCCGCTTGCGCTTCCTTCAGCCCATGACGGCCGGC
>CAIZEE010000297.1 GCA_903931835.1 uncultured Elstera sp. | reverse complement strand
GCAATGCGACGTGAACAGGTCACGCTGCTGCCGTCGAGCGAAGCGCCGGCGGCAATCGGCGACGTCATGCGGCGGTATCAGGATGCCTATGTCCTTTATGAGGCGGACGCGATGCCGGTGCCCGACGGCGCCGCCTTCGTCTATCCGGCTCTGCCCGATTGCGACGCGCCGGCGGAGCAGCTGACCTTCCCGCCCGACCAGGACGCCGTCGTCCTGTTCACCTCCGGCTCAACCGGCGATCCGGTTCCCCATCCCAGAAGCTGGGGCGTGCTGGTCGCAAGTTCACAGGCGGCGGCCTCCGCATTCAACCTCGGCTCCGCACCGGGCGGCAGCATCCTCGGTACGGTGCCGCATCAGCATAGCTATGGGATTGAATCGATCATCATGCTGGCGCTGCAGCAGGGCATGGCGATCCATCGCCAGCGCCTGCTTCTGCCGGCCGACATCATCGCCGAACTCAGCACCCTGCCGGAGCCGCGCATTCTGGTAACGACGCCGATCCATCTGCGCGGGCTGGTGGCGGAGCAGGGAAAACTGCCCCGTGTCGCCCGCATCATCTGTGCCACGGCACCGCTCGACCCGGCATTAGCCGCAGCGGCGGAAGAGCGATTTCAGGCACCGCTCTATGAAATCTACGGCTGTTCTGAGATCGGCCAGATTGCCGCGCGGCGCACGGTGGAGACGGCCGAATGGCGCTGTCTTGCCGGCATTGAATTGACTCAAGCCGGCGACGATGTCTGGGCGCGTGGCGAGGCGGCAGCCTGCGAGGCGACGCTCAACGATGTGATCGATCTTAAAGCGCCCGACCGGTTCTTCCTGCTGGGCCGCAAGTCCGACATGATCAATATCGCCGGCAAACGCAGCTCGCTCGCCTTCCTGAACCATCAGTTGACGACGATCCCGGGTATTCTGGATGGCGTGTTCATCGCCCCCGATGAATCGGGTTATCAAGGCCGCATGCGCGCCTATGTCGTCGCCCCCGGCCTCAGCTCCCGCGAAATCTTGGGCGCGTTGCGCAAGGCGATCGATCCGGCTTTTCTTCCCCGCCCGTTGTATTTCGTCGATGCCTTGCCGAGGAACCCGCTCGGCAAATTGACGCGTCACGCGATCGAGAGGCTGATCCTTGCGACCGTCGAGCGCTGACCCCGGCTGGATCACCGTCGATCATCAGTTTGACGTCGATCACCCCACATCGGCCGGGCATTTCCCCGGCAATCCGATCATCCCGGGCGCGGTCCTGTTGGATCGCGTGCTGCGCGCGCTTAGCGAGCATCAGCCCATGGCGGAGCCGATCGAAATCGCCCATGCGAAATTTCTGCGCCCCGTCCGGCCGGGCAATCTGGTCACATTGCGCTGGCAAGCCGCAGAGGGCGGCACCGTTAAATTTGAATGCCGTCTTACCGATCCGGATGAGCTCGCGATGAGCGGCGCCTTGCGGCCGGTAGGCTCAGCATCATGAAGACGGCAGCGGTCGATCTGCCCGAATGGCGAACCCGCAAGGAACAGGGATCGGCCTTTCTATACCGCGTCATGGTCTGGGTATCACTCGGTCTCGGCCGGCGGGCGGCTCGGCTGATCCTGCCGTTCGCCTGCCTGTATTTTACGGTGTTCTCCGCCGTGTCGCGCGCCGCCTCCAAGCGCTATCTCAGCCTCGCTTTATCAAGGCCGGCCGGGTTGGCAGACGTCTACCGGCATTTCCATGCCTTCGCGTCCTGCATGCTCGATCGGGTTTTCCTGTTGAAGGACCGCACCGATCTTTTCGAGTTCACGATCCAGGGCGAGGATGTCCTGACCGACATCCTGGAGCGTGGCACTGGCTGCGTTCTGCTGGGTGCGCATATCGGCAGTTTCGAGGCGCTGCGCGCGGCCGGACGATCAGCGGCGGGCTTGCGCGTGAATATGGTGATGTATGAGGAGAACGCCCGTAAAATCAGCCAGGTTCTGGCCGCGATAAACCCGGAACTGGCCGGCGACATCATCAGCCTCGGTCGGCCGGATTCCTTCATCGAGATCCAGCAGAAATTGGCCGAAGGACGCTTCGTCGGGATATTGGCCGATCGCAGCCTGAGCGGTGAACGGCTGGTGCCTTGCCGGTTCCTCGGCCGCATGGCGGAGTTCTCGGCAAGTCCGTTTCGCATCATGAGCATCCTGAAAGTGCCGGTCGTCTTCATGGTCGCGCTGTATCGGGGCGGCGGACGCTATGACATTCATTTCGAGATGTTCGCCGACGTGGGCGATCTGCCGCCCCGCCCGAGTGCGGCAGCGCTTGAAGCGATCATCACGCGCTATGTCGGGAGGCTGGAGCATTACTGCCGCCTGGCGCCGTTCAATTGGTTCAATTTCTATGACATCTGGATTTGACATGAGGTCGCTGGCCCTAGCCCTCATCGTGATCCTGGCGAGCGCGAGCGCAGCATCGGCCGACCCGTGGGACATGGCTGCGCTGATGACCGATCTGCAGGGCGTCAAATCCTCGTCCGCCCATTTTGTCGAACGCAAATACATCCATCTGCTGACCACCCCGCTTGAAAGCACCGGGACACTGAAATACGCCGCCCCTGACAAACTGGAGAAGATCACCACCGGACCGGTACCGGAAGCGATCAGGTTGGATGGCGATACGCTGAGCGGCACGCATGGCGCCGACGGCGATAGGTTCTCCGTGGCCTTGTCCGAGCAGCCGGAAATTTCTGCGGTGGTGGAGGGCATCCGCGCGACATTGGCGGGCGATCTCGCGACACTCCAGCGCATCTATCTGACGACATTCAGCGGACAGCAATCCAACTGGCAGCTCGACATGGTGCCGCGCGGCGAGACGGTACGCCGCCTCGTCTCCGCCATTCGCATCAGCGGATCTGGTACAATGCTGCGCCGGGTCGAAATGCTGGAAAATGACGGCGACCGGTCCGACATGGACATCACCCAAGACCAGCCATGATCAGGCCCGGCGTCATTGCGATCGTACTGTGGCTGGTCGTGCTCTGTTTCGCGATCGGCATTATCACCAGAACCCCGTTCACCACCGATATGTCCGCCTTCCTGCCGGCGACCCCGCAGGAAACGCAACAGATTCTGGTCGATCAGTTGAAGGACGGCGTCGCCTCGCGCCTGATCCTGGTCGGGGTTGAGGGAGCCGCACCGAAAACGCTGGGCGAGATCAGCCGGCGCATGGCCACCTCTCTGCGCACACAACCGGATTTCGCGTCGGTCGCCAATGGTGTGGGCGATGAGAATGCGAACGACCGGCAGTTCGTCTGGAACAACCGCTATCTGCTGAGCCCCGCTGTGACCGCCGATGCATTTACCGAAACCGGCCTGCATCACGCCCTTGAGCGCGATTTGCAGCTGTTGAGTTCGGGCCTCGAGCCGATGATCAAAGCCAGCCTCGCCAACGACCCGACCGGCGAAACCCTGACCCTGATCCGCCAGATGTCGGGCGACGCCCATCCACAAATCCGCGACGGTGTCTGGATGTCCGCCGACGGCAAGCGCGCCTTGTTGCTATTCCAGACCCGGGCGATGGGGTTCGACATCGATGCGCAGGAGGCTGCGCTGAGCGATATCGGACACGCCTTCCAAAGCGCGCAAACGGCAACCGAGGGCGGCAGTGCGGCGCGGTTCGTGGCGACCGGGCCAGGCGTCTTCGGCGTCAAGACGCGGGCGCAGATGAAGCATGACGTGTCGCTTTATTCGACCATCGCAACCTCGGCAATCGTCATCCTGTTACTGGTGATTTACCGGTCCGTCCTGGTGCTGAGCCTGACCTTGGTGCCGGTGGTCACAGGTGCTCTTGCCGGCATCGCGGCGGTCAGTCTCACCTTTGGCTTCGTTCATGGCATCACCATCGGATTTGGCGTGACGCTGATCGGCGAGGCGGTCGATTACGCGGTCTATCTGTTTGCGCAGACGGAGCCGGGTGGCACGCCGCGTACCACGCTGACCCGGATCTGGCCGACCTTGCGGCTCGGCGTGCTCGTCTCGATCTGCGGCTTTGCGGCAATGCTATTTTCCAGCTTCACCGGCTTCGTGCAGCTCGGCATCTTCACGATCATCGGCCTCGCCACGGCACTCTCCATCACGCGCTACGTGTTGCCGAGCCTGATCCCACGGCACTTTGCCGGCGTGCGGCAGATCGCACTGGCGGCACCGCTGCTGCGCCTGTCCCACGGCATGCGCAAGCTGCGCTGGGCGCTGGTCGGTGTCGCCGGGATAGCGATCATAATGCTGGCGCTGAAATCCAACACGATCTGGGAAGACGACCTCGCCAGCATGAGCCCGATCCCGGCGGCCGATCAGCAACTCGATCGCAACTTACGCCGCGATATCGGCGCCCCCGATGTGCGCTTCGTCGCGGTCGCCACCGGTTCGACGCAAGAGGAGGCACTGCAAGCCGCCGAACAGGCGGCCGCGATTCTGACCCCTCTCGTCACGCAAAATGCGATCGCCGGATATGACGCGCCATCGCGCTATCTACCGAGTGAGGCAGCGCAGAGGGCGCGACAGGCGGCCTTGCCCGAAACCGCAACGCTCCAGCAATCGCTGACCGCCGCGCTGGGCGGCCTGCCATTCCAGCCGGGGAGTTTCGAGCCATTCGTCCGCGATGCGGCGGCGGCCAAAACGGCGCCGTTGCTGACCCGCGCATCGCTCGACAACACCGCGTTGTCGCTGAAGCTCGACTCGCTGCTGATCAAGCGGCCGGCAGGATGGGCCGCCATCTTGCCGCTGCGCAGCGTGACGGACCCGGCGCGCGTGACCAGCGCCTTCACCGAAGGCGGTGTGACGCGTGTCAAACTGATCGACGTGAAGGAGCAATCCGATCGACTGCTTGAGCTTTACCGGCGGGAGGCGCTGACGCTATCCCTGCTTGGCAGTGCGGCGATCACGATCCTGCTGCTGCTTCATTTCCGTTCGCTTCGTCGGACGCTGAGTGTGCTGGCGCCGCTTGGCGTAGCGGTCATCGCGACCCTGGCATTGCTGACCGCAGGTACTCACAGGCTGTCGATCTTCAACCTGTTCGGCCTGCTGCTGGTCGTCGCGGTCGGGTCGAATTACTGCCTGTTCTTCCAGCTCGGCAAATTATCGGGACGGGAGGGCGAGCGGACCATCACCTCTCTCCTGCTCGCCAATCTCTGCACCGTGATCGGATTTGGCGCACTGTCGATCTCGTCCATTCCGGTCTTGAGCGGTCTAGGCGGGACGGTTGCCATGGGAACCGCGATTACGCTGGTTGCCGCCGCGATCCTGGCACCCGGTGAGCGCACATGACGCTTCCTACTCTCGAATTTGCCGCACCATCGGACGCAGAGGATCGGATTTTGCTGATCCTGCTACCGGGTGCGGATATGACGGCGCGGGATTTCGCTGAGCATGATTTCATCTGTCCGGTTCAGCGACAGAATGCAACGATCGATGTCTTGTGCGTCGATAGCTCAGTCGATCTCTATCTCGACAACATGATCGTCGAAGAGCTGCACGAGTTGATCGTGCCGGCGGCCAGACCACGCCGGAAATTATGGCTCGCCGGAATTTCCTTGGGCGGCATGGGAGCGCTGCTCTATGCCAAGGCATATCCTGGAACCGTCGAGGGGATCATCCTATTATCGCCCTATCTGGGCGCGCGTGGAATCGTCGACGAGGTCGAGACGTCCGGTGGCCTCGACGAGTGGAGCAGAGTGCCGGATGAGGACCAGTCTTCCGATCGCGTTTTTCTGCGTTGGCTGGCCCATACCTGTCGCGCCCGCGCCAAACCATGGCTGCATTTGGGTTATGGAAGAGGCGACAGATTTGTCGGCGCCCATAAGATGCTGGCGAATTCTCTCCCCCCAACCCAGGTGACTGCGAGGGAGGGAGCGCATGATTGGCCGACCTGGCAGGCCCTGTGGCAGGATATCATCCTGGGAGACCCGTTCGTGGTGAGGCGATGAAGACCCTGCGCTTGGTTTTAATCGCCGCAGCCGTGATCTCGCTTGCCGCCTGTGCCACACCGGGTGTTGATCCGGCGAGCGTGGCCGATCCCGATCAGGCGGCCTACCCCGAGCTGTACCCCTATTACGCCGAGATCTGCGCCCTGTCGCAGCTGCAAAAGAAACCCGGCTTTGGTGCTGAACTGCATAGCGGCATCGGCGGACACGCCTCGCTTTATCTGAACGGCGCCTGCCGCGATACCGGTGCTGATTATCCGGTCATCGGCATGTGTGACGAGATACCGGCGGGCAAGCATTCAGAGGGCGTCGGGCTCAGCGTCAACGCGCATTACGCCAATGCCAACTGGGTCGCGGTCGAGGACAAGGATTTCTTCTTCGGCGGCGATCTGGCGCCCGGTGCTGGCCTGACCAAATCGATCTACCACGACAGCCAGGCTCTGGCCGCATCCAAGGGCTTCCTGACCGGCGTTACATTCCATGATGAGTATTTCGACGGCATGCCGGCAGGCTTCACCAAGACGGCTTATCAATACGAGATTTCCATCGCCACCGATTTCGCCATCGAATTCGGTCGCAACCGGTTTTGCGGGCGGGTCCCCTTGAGCCGTCCGCAGATGCGCCGCATCGTCCACTATCTGAACGCGCTGAACGCACCCTATCGCGGCAACAAGGCAACCTATGAATGGGACTTGCTGGAGCATAACTGCGCGCATGTGAACCATAACGCGCTGGCCGCAGCCGATATTTGGGACGAGTGGGAGACCGATCGTTTCGTCCTGGTCTCGCTGGTCGATTTTCCAGTCCCGATGAATGAATTCGTCAATCTGATGCGACGAACCAATGATCTGCCGATCGACGATCTCGACGCGCTATACGATGACGGGCCAGCCCGCCGCCTGCTGCTGTCCGACCATCGATTGCCGACGGAACCGGGCGCGCTCGCCGAATTCGGCCACGTCCGCGAGCCCAACGAAATCTATGACACTGACACGCGCATCCTGTTCTATGACGATCCGATGATTGGGTCCTATGCCCCGTATTTTCGGCGGATTTTAGCCGAGCCACGATATTTTCGACTTCGCGACAATCTGATCTATTTCAAAGCTCTCTACGATAGGATCGAGCGGTCTCGGCAACCCGTGGCATGGTATCTCAGCCGCCGTACCGACCTGACGGATCAAGGCCGGCGAGCATTTCAGGAATTCTATGAAACCTATTTCCGATACATCGCCGATCAGGATCGCGCCACCGAACGACAACTGGCCACGCTGACGAGACAATAGGATATCGATGACACCTCTCCTGCTCAGTCATTTCGGCATCGTCACCTGTCTGGGTGCCGGCCAGGCCGAGACGGTCGCGCGACTGAGAAATGGGCGCGGCGGGTTGAGGCCTTGTGACTTCGAAACCGCCGCTCTGCCAACCTATATCGGTGCGGTGGCGGGGGTCGATGATCACCCGATCGATGGACCGCTTGCCGAATATGAT
>CAIZEE010000296.1 GCA_903931835.1 uncultured Elstera sp. | reverse complement strand
CGCCGGTCTCAACCTTGGCTTCGACGCGTCCTACAGCAACGGGACGCCTGGTTATTTCCTGGCATCGCAGAACGGTACAACGCTCGCCTATCGCATGGGACCGCGCGCGTCTTATTCGATCATCCGGTCGCGCAAGGAGAATTTGGAGATTGACGGCGCGATGATCGCGGCCGGCGTTGAATCGGATATTCACGGCATCCAGGCAAGCCGCGACGACTACCGTATGTTGGAGGTAAAGGCCGTCTATTCCGTGGTCGGCTGGCTGGGTGGGGCGAGTTCGATCACCGCTACCTTTGACCATGGCGTCGATATCTTCGGCGCGTCGAGTGCGGGTTCGGCCTATGCGTCCCGAAATGGTGCTGTGCCCGATTTCACCAAGCTTTCGACCGAATTCCGTCATCTGCAGCCGCTCGGCAGCAACCTCAGCCTGTCGCTAGACGCCATGGCGCAGGGATCTATGGACACGCTGTATTCAGCCGAAGGCTTTACCTTGGGCGGTCCCAAGATCGGACGCGGCTATGCGCCGGCTGAATTGATCGGTGATCAGGGCATCGGCGCCGCCACTGAATTTCGTTACGACGAACAGGTAAACTTTTACGAATTGCAAAGCTATGAGCCCTATATTTTCTACGACATTGGTCGAGTTTGGCAGAACCGCTCGATTAATGCCTTGAATAATCAAGGGGTTGCGACCGGTATGGGTCTCGCTTCGGCAGGAACAGGTTTGCGGTTGTCGTTTGACGATGATGTGACGATGGGCTTTGAGCTTGCCCGTCCTCTGACCCATCCACCTTCGACCGACCTGGACCATAAAAAGCCGTTGGAGGTCTATTTCGATCTGGCAGCCCGCTTCTAAGGAGTTAGCCATGATCGAAGGCCCCGTCGTAACAAGCCTTCGTCCGTTTCGCACAAGATTGCGCAATTCGACAGGGCTTCGGTCCTGCCTTGCAGCGTGTCTGGTGGGCGGGTTGATGGGCGGCGTGGCGGAGGCATCGCCCCAGCAGGGGACGGTGACGGGCGGCTCATCGACGATCACGCAAACCGGCACCACGACCACCATCAAGCAGACCACCGAGCGGTCTTCGATCAACTGGCAGAGCTTCTCCATCCAGCCTGGTGAACAAGTTACGTTCGTGCAGCCCAATTCCAGCGCGATCTCGCTTGATCGGGTGATCGGGGCGGGCGCCTCGACGATTGCAGGAACGCTGACGGCGAATGGCCAGATGATCCTGATCAACTCGAACGGTATTTTGTTCACGTCTGGCGCCAGCGTCAATTTGGCGGGTTTGATCGCGACGACGTCGAATATTTCCGACAGTAATTTCATGGCCGGCAAGCTCAATTTCAACCAGGCCTCGAGCAATAGCTCGGCGACGGTGTTCAACGAAGGCTCGATCAATGTCGCGACGGGCGGCTATGCGGTGTTGTCTGCGGCGGCGGTTGCCAATACCGGGACGATCACGGCGAAGCTTGGTTCGGTGGTGCTGGCTGGTGCGACGGCGTTCACGGTCGATTTCGATGGCGACGGGTTGCTGAAATATGCGGTGACGCAGGGTGTCAGCACGGCGCCCGGCACCTCGACGCTGGTTGAGCAGTCGGGTTTGATCGCGGCTGATGGCGGTCAGGTTCTGCTGACTGCCCGCGCGGCTCAGGGCATCATGCACCATGTCATCAACATGGACGGCATGACCGAAGCGAATGCGGTGGCGCGTACGCCCAATGGCACGTTGATTGTCGGTGCGGTGACGCTCGATGGCGGCAGTGCTGGTGCGGTTGAGGTGACCGGTTCGATCCAGGCGACCAATGCGGCGGGCGCTGGCGGCACGGTTGAGGTGCTGGGTGAGAATGTAGCGCTCTCCGGCGTCGGCAATATTCAGGCCTGGGGATCTGGCGGCGGCGGCAGGGTGCTGTTCGGTGGCAACGAGCATGGGGCAGGGCCACAGGCGAATGCCGAGAGCGCCTATGTCGGCTCGGGCACGACGATCACGGCGAATGCGGTGAATAATGGCAACGGCGGCGAAGTCGTCGTGTGGAGCGATGCGGCCACCTGGT
>CAIZEE010000295.1 GCA_903931835.1 uncultured Elstera sp. | reverse complement strand
TTGAGGGCATGCGTGCGGTGCTAACCGAACATGTTTTCCGCTGGGATCTGTTCATCCGGGCGCTGGCGCTGGATGGGGTGTACATGACCATCGCGGGCGCGATCTTCCTCTACGCCTTTCAGCGTGCGCGTGTCCTCGGCAGGCTGGTGCAGGTCGGCGAATAGCGCTTCTGGGCCGATGAAGTATTTGTGACAGCACCACTCACGATCCACTAGGTATTGAGCAGCGCTGAAAGTTTCTCTAGAGAGACCCGGCACGGAGTTTGCCTGAGCCTTGTAGTGCCGAAGTATTTGAGTAGGGGGAGCGTCGATCATGCCATTGCTGCAATCCCCAAGGCGCCTCTCCGGCTTCGGTCTGATCGCGGCACTCATCCTGGGAGCTACCAGTTCTGCCTGGTCGCAGGAACAGCCAGCCGTGACGCTCGCGCCGCCCGAAGATTATGCGGTGCACGCCCAGTTCACCAATGTCTGGCAGTATCACCCGGCCTTCACCTCGTCCTATCGTGGTGCTAACAGCCTTGATCCCGGCAGCCGGGGCGATGAGACCATTTCAATCACCCTGTTTGCCGGGCTTCGGCTGTGGCGGGGCGCGGAATTCTGGATCAATCCGGAGATCGATCAAGGTTTCGGGCTCAGCAACACGCTGGGCTTGGCCGGGTTTTCCAGTGCGGAGGCCTACAAGATCGGCGATGCCGACCCTTACGCGCGTCTGCATCGCGCCTTCATCCGCCAGACCATCTCGCTTGGCGGTGGAGAGGAGACCGTCAGTGGCGGCCAGAACCAGTTGGGTATGACGCGTAGCCATGACCGCCTCACGTTTTATGCCGGCAAAATGGGTGTGGGCGATGTTTTCGATCAGAATAGCTACGTCCTCGACTCCCGGTCAGGCTTCCTCAACTGGTCGCTGATCGATAGCGGCGCCTTCGATTATGCCGCCGATTCCTGGGGCTACAGCTACGGTGCTGCGGTAGAATGGCAGCAATCCTGGTGGTCCCTGCGCGGCGGCTTCTACGACATGTCGCGCGTCCCCAATTCGCGCCAGCTGACGCGCGGTTTTGGCCAGTATTCCGAAGTGTTGGAGGCCGAGGAACGGCACACACTCGGTGGCCGCGACGGCAAGGTGAAGCTGCTGGCTTTTGCCAACCACGCCAATATGGGCAGCTATGACGAGGCGACCGCGATCGCGGCGCTAACCGGTCAGCCGGCCGATATCGCGGCGACGCGGAGCTATCACGTCAAGGCGGGCGTCGCTCTGAACACGGAACAGCAGATCGCCGACGATCTCGGCCTCTTTCTGCGGGCGAGCATCAATGACGGCCATCGCGAGACCTATGAGTTCACCGACATCAATCGGTCGGTGGCGCTCGGCCTGTCGCTTGGCGGCAATCGCTGGGGGCGGCCGAATGACACGATCGGTCTTGCCGGCGCCGTCAACGGCATCTCGAACGCCGCCGAACGGTTTTTCAACGCGGGCGGCCTTGGCGTTTTGGTCGGTGACGGAAGATTGCCCAACCCGGCGCCCGAAGAGCTGATCGAGACCTATTACAAGTTCACCATCATGGATGGTGGCGCGATCACCTTCGATTATCAGTTCTTTGAGAACCCCGCTTATAACAGCGACCGTGGCCCGGTATCGGTTTTCGGCCTGCGCCTGCATGCGGAGCTTTAGGCAGGCTCCTCCTCGATACTGAGGATGCCGTCGCTGTCGTCATAAGAGAAAACCTCGCCGTAGCGCGCCCATTCAATCGCGGTTTGCAACACGGTTTCGGCCTCACCCTCGCTCAAGTAATCCTCAAGCTCGGTGACGAAGCGCAGCCAGGGTGCGCGGTGGCCGGGCCGGTCATCGAGTATCCGACGGATATGCGCGACCAGCGGCACCTCGCGCAACAGATGCTCGGCGAAAAGCTGCTTGCGCTCCTGCGTGTCACCAGTGACATAACGGCGTCCGGCAGCAGACAGCCTGATATCGCCACGCGCGACCGAGGCGAAGCGGAGCAGTTGCAGCGCTTCCACGATGGGAAACAAATCGTCGATCTCAAGCCTGAGTGTCTGCGCCAGTTCCGGCAGATCGGCGCGACCCTCATAGTCGCCCTCCAGCGCCTCCAGCAAGCCAGCCATTTCGTTGCTGCCGACGCGCGGCAGACGCTCGCCGATACCGATCGCCGCCTGTTTGACGCCGCTGCTGCTGGTCCTCGGCCGTGCCGTCATCAGCACGTAGATATCCTCGACCAGTTGCGTGAAGTTTGGGTCCTGGCGGTCACGTGGATGCGGCAGCGGGATCGGGATTTCGGCGGCGATGCGGCCGGGATTGGTGGAGAAGACGAGCACGCGGTCGCACATCAGCACCGCCTCCTCGATATTATGGGTGACGATCAGGACAGCGTCGACCGGCGCCTGGTCGGCCATCCAGAGTTCCAGGAAATCGGTGCGCAACGTTTCCGCAGTCAGCACGTCGAGGGCGGAGAACGGTTCGTCCATCAGCAGGATATCGGGCTTGACCACGAGCGCGCGGGCAAAGCCGACACGCTGACGCATACCGCCCGATAGTTCCTTTGGATAAGCGGATTCGAAACCGGATAGCCCGATCAGCTCGATCGCGTTGAGGCTGCGCTCACGCACATCGTCGCGCGATGTGCCGCGTAATCCCTCCAAGCCCAGCTCCACATTGTCGAGCACGCTCAGCCAGGGAAACAGCGCGAAGCTCTGAAACACCATGGCGATGCCGGCTGCGGGTCGGTCGAGAACTTCGCCCTTGAACAGCAACTCGCCGCTACTCGGGCGTACCAATCCCGCGATCGTGCGCAAGAGGGTCGATTTGCCCGATCCGGAGCGGCCGAGCAATCCGACGATCTCCCGCCGGTTGATTGTCAGGTCAACGCGATCGAGCACCAGCAATTCGCTGCCATCGGGTTTGACGAAGGCCTTGCGCACGCCGTCGACGCGTAAGAGTTCTCCCGGTGGCGGCTGGTTCTGATCCATCCGGGTAGCGTGCCTTATACCGGGCCGCTGACGCCAGCGCCGCTGAACGTCGCCATGCCGGTGTGGCAGGCGAGTGCGGCGTTGAGCAGGCTGACGGCGAGCGTCGCGCCCGACGCTTCGCCGAGGCGCATGCCGAGGTCGAGCAGGGGACGCTTGCCGATATGCGCCAGAAGCCGGTCGTGGCCGGGCTCGGCGGAGCGATGGGCGACTTGGCAATGATCGAGGGCGGTTTTATCCATGGCATACAGCACCGCCGCTGCTGCCGTGCAGGTGAACCCGTCGAGCAGAACCGGTACGCGGGCGAGCCTCGCCGCTGTCACGGCGCCGACGATCGCCGCCAGCTCCCGCCCGCCGACTGCAGCCAGCCAATCGAGCGGATCGCGGCACTGCGCTTTATGAAATGCGACAGCCTCCGCGACGACGCTGCGTTTGCGCTCCAGATCTGCGCCGGCGACGCCGGTACCGGGGCCAACCCAATCGGCCGCTTCTCCGCCAAACAGGGCGAGGCATAGCGCCGCCCCCGACGTCGTGTTGCCGATCCCCATTTCGCCCAGGCACAGCACGTCAAGACCAGGTTCGACCGCCATCATGCCGTAGGCGATGGCGTGGGCGCATTCCTCCTCATCCATCGCGGGGCCTTGGGTGAAATCCTGCGTCGGGTCGTCGAGCGCCATTTCATAGACGCGCAGATCAGCGTCGACCAGCCGGCAGAGCTGATTGACCGCCGCCCCGCCATTGCTGAAATTCGCCACCATTTGCGCGGTCACGCTGGCCGGATAGGCGGAAACGCCGCGTGCCGCCACACCGTGATTGCCGGCAAACACGGCCGTGCGCGGGTGGCGAAGGCGCGGCGGATAGGCCGCCTGCCAGCTTGCCAGCCAGACCACCAGCTCTTCCAACCGGCCGAGCGAGCCAGCCGGTTTGGTCAAATCGCGGTCATGCACCATCGCGGCAGTTGCGGCTTCGAGATCGGCCGACGGAAATTCGGCGAGAACGCGGCGAATCTCATCGAAGGACGCAACGGGGCCGCGTGGTTCGCTGTCGGCAGGCATCAGCCTTACACCTTGGATTGTTGTCGCTGTTGCGCTGACCTATAAAGGTCCGGCCCTATGATCTCAAGCCAAGGCACATGGTTTTATGACGGTTCCAGCCGATCTTTGGCGTGATCTGACGCTGGCTGTCGGTCTGTTGACCCGACTGCCGGTGTCGCTTAAGACATTTCCTGCTGAGGCCGAGCGTCAACGCGCCATGCGCGCCTTTCCGCTGGTCGGAATGATCGTCGGCGGCGTGGGCGGTGCGGCCTTCTGGATCGGTAATGTTCTGCACTTGCCGGCACTGATTTCGGCGTTGCTGGCGATCGCCGCGACGATCCTCGTCACCGGTGCCATGCATGAGGACGGGTTGGCCGATTGCGCGGATGGCTTTGGCGGTGGGCGGGATGTGTCGCATAAGCTCAGCATCATGCGCGATCACGCTGTCGGCACCTATGGCGCGCTCGCATTGCTGTTGTCGGTCGGCCTGCGCGCCGGCAGTTTGAGCGTGCTTGGCCCCGAAGAGGCAGTGCTGGCGCTGGTCGCTGCGCACAGTCTGTCGCGTGGCCTCCTGCCGCTCGTGGCCTGCATGAAGCCGGCCAGGCAGGATGGTTTGGGGGCGCCTTATGCCTCGCCGCCACGGACCATCCTGGCCCAGGCGGTCGTTATTGGGTTTGTGATCGCAGCCGCAGTACTCGGGCTGAAGGCTGTTCTGATCGGCGGGGGTCGCGACAGCCGCTGCGATGTTCCTGATGGCGCGGCTGGCGAAGCGCCAGATCGGCGGGTTTACCGGTGATGTTTTCGGCGCCTGCGAACAGGCGGGTGAGACAGCGATGCTGATCGCGCTGTCAGCACTATGGTAAGGCCGACGCGCTGGTGGTGGCTGCGCCACGCGCCGCTGGAGACCGCTCCCGGCCAACTCCCCGCACGCGACGCTAAAATCCGCCGTGACGATCAGCAGATTGAGCGCATCCAGCGCCTGCTGCCCGACGGTGCCATCTGGCTCGCGAGCTCGCTGCCCCGCGCGATTGACAGCGCGCGGGCGCTGACCCATGTACCGGCCACGCCGATGTCCGCGTTTGACGAGCAGGATTTCGGGAGTTGGACCGGCGCCACCCATGCCGATCTGTGGGCCTCGGGAGACGCCGAGTATCGCCGCTTCTGGGATGCGCCGGCTGAGGCCACTCCGCCCGGCGGCGAAAGCTTTGCTATGCAATGTGCGCGCGTGGCTGCCGCGATTGAGGCGACAAGCGATCTGCATGACGGTTTCGACATCGTCGCCGTCGCCCATGCCGGCACGATCCGTGCGGCGCTGGCCCACGCTCTGGCCCTAGGGCCAGAAGGCGCACTCGCCTTCGCGGTCGATTACTGGTCGCTGACCAGGCTCGACCGCATTGAAGGCAAGTGGCGGGTGGTGTGCG
>CAIZEE010000294.1 GCA_903931835.1 uncultured Elstera sp. | reverse complement strand
CGCGGTTGATCAGGAAATTGCAATGCTTCTCAGACACTTGGGCGCCGCCGACGCGCAGGCCTCGGCAACCGGCCCGGTCAATCAACTCCCACGCCTTGTGGCCCTCGGGATTGCGGAAAGTGCTGCCGCCGGTCTTGGAGCGGATCGGCTGCGACTCGTCGCGACGCTCACGGATATCGGCGAGCCGCGCCCGAACGATCTTGGGATCCTCCTCGACCCCGCCAAGGACAGCGCGGGTGAAGATCCAATCGCTGGGAACCGCGCAGCCGCGATACTGGAAGCCGAAATCGGCGTTGTTCAGGTGATACAAGGCACCGGTCGGATCGAGAGCCGACGCGGAGATCACGATCTTCGACATGTCGCCGCCATAGGCGCCAGCATTCATCGCCAGACCACCGCCAATCGTGCCCGGCACGCCTGACAGGAATTCCAACCCGCCAATCCCAGCCTCACCTGCCAGCATGGCCACGTTCAAATCGAGCGCGCCGGCGCCGGCCGTCACCTCGACCCCATCAATCGCAATATCGGCAAAGCCGCGGCCTAGGCGAACCACCAGCCCACTGACGCCACCATCGCGCACCAGCAGGTTGGAGCCGACGCCGATCACCGTGACCGGCACTTCTTCGGGCAGATGCGACAGGCAGAGCGCCAGGTCTTCCTCATCCGCCGGGCGGAACATCGCTTCCGCCGGTCCGCCCACGCCAAACCAGGTGATGCCAGACAGCGAGACGCCGAAGCTCATACGCCCGCGCAGCGGTGGCAAGGCTGAAGTCCAGTGGCGCGGAGCGCTGAATTCCGGCGGGTTCAGGTCGATCATGACAGCTTCGCCTCCCCATCGGAGGTCGCTTCGCCATAGAGCGCCGCGAGTTCACCCGGTAGCGCCTGCGCCCAATTGGTGATCGTACCAGCACCCAGGCAGACGACCATGTCGCCGGGCCGCGCGATGTCGCGGACGATGCGCGCCAGCAGATCAGGGGCCGGCAATTCCAGGACGTTGCGATGGCCACGCAAGCGCAGCCCCTCGACCAGGGCTGTCCGATTGATCCCCTCAATCGGCTGCTCGCCGGCGGCATAGATATCCGCCACGATCACCGCATCCGCGTCGTTGAAACAGGTGCAAAAATCCTCAAACAGGTTTTCGACACGGCTGTAGCGATGGGGCTGAACGACGGCGATCACCTGCCCCCGGCTGCCGGCGCGCGCGGCGCGCAGCACGGCGGCTATCTCGACCGGATGGTGGCCGTAATCGTCGATCACCGTGACGCCGCGCGCCTCACCCGTGCGGGTAAAGCGGCGCTTCACACCCTTGAAGTTAGCCAGACCCTTGCGGATGGTCGCGTCGTCGAGGCCCATTTCCTGGGCTACCGCGATGGCCGCCAGCGAGTTCTGCACGTTATGCTCGCCCAGCATCGGCAGCGCGAGCGTGTTCAGGACGCGCTTTGCGCCGGAGAAGCGGTCGTTGATGACGGCGTCGAAGCGGGCTCCCTGGGGTCCGATCTGGACATTCGTCGCGCGGATATCGGCCTGCGGGCTCATGCCATAGGTCACGATGCGCCGGTCCGAGACATGCGGGATCATCGCCTGGACGACCGGGTGATCGATGCAGAGTGCTGCGAAACCGTAGAACGGAATGTTCTCGACGAAGGAGGTGAATGCCTGCTGCACCCGCTCGAACGTGCCGTAGAAGTCGAGATGCTCGGGATCGATGTTGGTTACGACACCGATCGTCGCCGGCAGCTTCACGAAGGTGCCGTCGCTCTCATCCGCCTCCACCACCATCCATTCACCGGATCCCAGATGCGCATTGGTGCCATAGGCGTTGATGATGCCGCCATTGATCACAGTCGGATCGAGATCGGCAGCATCCAGCATGGCCGCTATCATTGAGGTCGTCGTCGTCTTGCCATGCGTGCCGGCCACCGCAATCGACCATTTGAGGCGCATCAGCTCGCCCAGCATTTCAGCTCGGCGGACCACCGGCAGAAGCCGCGCACGAGCCGCCATGATCTCGGGATTATCCGCCTTCACGGCCGAGGACATGACAACGACTTGGCTATCGCCCAGATTCTCTGCGCGGTGGCCGATCGCGATCTCGACACCGAGGCCACGCAGCCGCTTCACATTGGCGTTATCGGTCAGATCGCTGCCGCTGACCGAATAGCCCAAATTGACCAGGATCTCGGCGATGCCGGACATGCCGATACCGCCAATACCGATGAAATGGAT
>CAIZEE010000293.1 GCA_903931835.1 uncultured Elstera sp. | reverse complement strand
TCATGGGCCATGATTTCAAATCGCAAGTGTTCCTGCCGATGTTCCGGATACCGTCCTATGCGCAGTGGCTGGAAACCGAGGCCGATCTCACGCCGACGTTCCACTATGTGAAGCGGGTGCTCAAACTGTTGCAATGGCGCTGCCCCCCGACGCGCTGGCGCCTCAAGAACCCCAGCTACTCGCAATTCATCGCTGAACTCGACGCGGTTTTTCCGGACGCGCGCTATTGCATGACGCATCGCGATATTGTGGATGTTCTCCCGTCGGTAACTGATCTTTATGGCGAAATGTCTCGGGGCAACACCGATAATCTCGATCGTTCATGGCTGGGTGAAATAACCACCCGGAATTGCGAGCAAGGTTTGCAAGCCATGCTGGCTTTCCGCGCGATCGGCAATGAGCAGCGCTTTCACGACATCTATTTCAGCGCGTTCCAGGCCGATCCGCTGGGCGAAGTCGCCCGGCTTTACGCATTTTTGGGGGACGAACTGACTGAGCAGACGCGCGCGCAAATGGTAGCCTGGCGTTTCGATACACCGCGCGACAAGCATGGCCGGCACGAATATGACGCCGACGAACTCGGGCTGGACGTGGCCGCGTTGCGCGCACGTTTCCGGTTCTATGCCGATCGCTTCGGCAGCAAACCGGCAACGGGGCGGTAGCCTTGAGGTTCCAGGATTGAGCGCGCCGTGCTCAGCCTATCCGTCGTTGATGACGCTCAGCACCTGATCGCCGAACGCGAGCGCCTGATCACACCACTGTGCCCGCGTGTCTGCGACCATGCTGGCGGTTCCGCCGGTGAGGCCCATCTCGCGCGAGACGCCGATGGAATCGATGGCCTGCTGCACGTTCCAGCCGGGGGCGATAGTAAACAGACCGCATGACACAACTGCCGGCGGCACGTTCCGGCCAATCGTTGCGCAATGCTCATGCAGGTACGCGATACCGGACCGTAGATCGTCCGTGTTGCTGATCGTAGCGGTCTTGGCGGTATTCGCGCCAAGCTCCTGGTTGAAGAACGGATGCCAGGCATCGCCAAGTTCCGCAGCTCGGCGGATCGCTCGCTTGCTGTTCCCGCCGATCAGCAGGGGAGGATGCGGTTTTTGCACCGGAGCAGGCAACATGCGGTTTCCCACCGCGGTATAGCCGGTGCCCTCAAAGGCAAAATCCTCGCCGCTCCAAGCCAGTTTCATGGCGCGGATATACTCGTCCATCAGTTCATTGCGCGTGTCGAAGTTGACGCCGAGCGCCTTGTATTCGGGCTTGAGGTAGCCCGCGCCGACCCCAAGCTGGACCCGCCCGCCCGAGAACACATCGAGCGAGGCGACCGATCGCGCGGTGATGAAGGGATTGCGGTAAGGCAGCACCAGGATGCCGGTCAGGAGGCCGAGGCTGGTGGTGACCGCAGCGATCATCGACAACAGGACAAACGGATCCTGCGCATAGTGGCCGCCATTGTCGAGCCAGCGGTACGAGGGCACAGGGTGGTCGGTGACGGCACCCGCTGAAAACCCTGCCTGTTCGGCGGCCTGCGCGATGACCCGCACTGCGTCGAGCGAAACGAATTCCTGCGGCGCGTGGAGGTTGTCGAAAGGCAGGGTTACACTGACGTCGAAGGGCATTGTTGGTCCTTAGTTTCGGCACGGCACGCACTCAACGGCACACCGATTT
>CAIZEE010000292.1 GCA_903931835.1 uncultured Elstera sp. | reverse complement strand
TAGTCAGTAGCGGTGGGTGGCCAGATATGCGTCTGGCCCTGATAATCTTCGACCAGATAGCGTTCGTCGCCATCAGCCTCGAGATAGTCAGGCCCGATTGGCACCTTGCCCGCCCCACCGGGGATATCGAGCATATAGCTCGGCTGGCATAAGCCTGAGACGCGGCCGCGCAATTCGCGCATCAGTTTCTGGCCGTGAGCAATCGTCGCGCGGAAATGACCGGTACCCCGCGCGTGATCCCCGTGATGCAGATAATGCGGCTTGACCCTGCTCTCGACCATCGCCCGGAACAATTGGGTCAGCACCACCGCTTCGTCATTGATGCCACGCAGCAGCACGCTCTGCCCCAGCATCGGAATGCCGGCATCGACCAGAAGCGCGCAGGCCTGCCGCGCCTGCGGGGTCAGCTCACGCGGATGATTGCAATGGAGCAGCACATAGATGGGCTTGTCGCCCTTCAGCGCGGCCACCAATCCATCGGTAATCCTGGCCGGATCAACCACGGGAATGCGCGTGTGAATGCGGATCACGCCGACATGATCGATCGCTTGCAGCCTAGCCATGATATCGGCCAGACGGCGCGGCGACAGGATCAGCGGATCGCCGCCGGTTAGAATGACCTCCCAGATCCCCGCATTCCCCGCGATATAGGCGATCGCAGCATCGAGAGCCGCCGCGTCCAGCCCGCCATGCCCCGGGCCGATCAACTCCCGCCGGAAGCAGAAGCGACAATAGACCGGGCAAACCTCCACCACCTTCAGCAGGACGCGATCTGGATAGCGATGCACGATGCCCCTGACCGGCGAATGCGCCTCGTCACCAATCGGGTCGGTGAGTTCGTTCACGTCGATGTCGAGTTCGGCTTCGCTCGGCACGAATTGCCGCGCGATCGGATCATCCGGGTCGCTGGGATCGATCAGCTCGACCATGTCCTTACTGATCGCCACGGAAAATTGCGCGGCCACGCGTTCCAATTGGGCCAGATCGTCGCCGCTGGTCAGGCCCGCCTCCGCCAGACCGGCCACAGTGGTAATGCCGCTCACGATGCGGTTGCCAGTGAACGCGCGGCGGTCGGAACGGTGTCGGTCAATGGCAACGTCAAGACGGCGCGCAGACCCGGGCCGTTATCCTCCAGCGTGAGCGTGCCGCGATGCTGCATCATCACTGCGGTAACAAGGCTGAGGCCAAGCCCGTTGCCAGGCGTCGTCCGGCTCGGATCGAGGCGCACGAAACGCTGCACCACATAATCCCGCTGATCTGCGCGAATGCCAGGGCCGTTATCGGCAACGACCAGGCGCGCATGCTTGCCATAAGCGCCGACCGACACCGTGATCAGCGTCCCGTCCGCACCGTATTTGATGGCATTGTCGACCAGATTGGTGATCGCCTGAAACAGCAGATGCCGGTTCCCCTGGACCCGCGTCGGCGTCAGCGTGCTGACGATGCTGAGGCCCGCATTCTCTGCGAGCGGTTCATAAAGCTCGACCACATCGGCGCATAACGTCATCAGATCGACCACTTCCATGGCGGCGCGGCCATCGCCCGACTCGGCCTGGGCAATCGACAAGAGCGCGTTGAAGGTAGACAAGATCTTATCGGTGTCACCGACCGCAACCTCTATCGCCTGGCGGTACTGCTCAGGATCATTCTGGCTGATCAAGGCGAGTTCAAGCCGCGTCTTCAGGCGGGTCAGCGGACTGCGCAGATCATGCGCAACATTGTCCGACACCTCGCGCATCGCATTCATCAGCCGGCCGATCTGCGTCAACATGTTGTTGAGATTGATCGACAGCCGGTCGAACTCATCATCGCTGCCGGTCAGCGGCACACGCTGGCTTAAATCGCCGCGCATGATGTGCTGAGTGGTTCGGTTGATCGTCTCGATACGCTGCCGCATGTCGCGGCTCATCACGATGCCGCCGGCCACCGCCAGCACGCCGGTAATGATCATCGACCAGAACAGCGACTGTGCGATCAGGCTCTGAAAATTCTCGCGATTGCGCAGATTGCGGCCGACCAGCAGGTGATAATCCTCCGACAGCCGGAACGAGATCGCCCGCGCCTGCCCGATATTCAGAACCTGATCGCCGTCGGTCTGCTCGATGTCGAACACGATCCAGCGCTTTTGCTGCTGCGGATTCTTGGGCCATGCCGCCAGATTGCCGGCGACCGGCTGATAGGCGGAATCGGTCAGCAGATAGACCGTGTCGCCGGTGCGATCGGCGGCGATCCGGTCGTTCAGACCGTCGATCAGCCCCTTCAACCCATCATCGCGATAGGTATCGTTCAGGCCGTTGATCTCCGCCACGATGGTTTCATTGATCTGGCTGTCGATAAAACCGACCGTCGTGACATAGATGAAACCCAGCAGCGTCAGTACGGATACGGCGAATATCGTCGAATAGATAATGACGACCCGGAACGTCCATGTCCGGAATATCTTGGCGCGATGCTTCACTAGTCCGGCGCCTTCAAGCAATAGCCCGAGCCACGGATGGTGTGCAGCAACGGTTTCGCAAACCCTTTATCGATCTTCTGGCGCAGCCGGCTGATATGCACGTCGATCACATTGGTCTGCGGGTCGAAATGATAATCCCAGACATGCTCGAGCAGCATGGTGCGGGTCACGACATGCCCGGCATTGCGCATCAGATATTCCAGCAGCAGGAACTCGCGCGGCTGCAAATCCACTTCCTGCCCGCCCCGCTCGACCGTGCGGGCCAGTAGATCCATGTCGAGATCGCCGACGCGCAATTTGACCTCGACCGAACTGCCTCACTAGCTGGATTCTAGGACTATTTGTGGGTTTGATGACCCTATTGTTTATCTTCCGCATTATCCTCACTTGGTAT
>CAIZEE010000291.1 GCA_903931835.1 uncultured Elstera sp. | reverse complement strand
TCGCCGCCCCCGATGCCTCGGTCGCGTATTCAAGGTTGTTGGAGCCGCCGGAGAGACCGCCGGGATTGGTGAAGGTCGCGATGACCGGCTGGCCGGTCGGCCCAACGACGGGATCGCCATTGGCGTCGACCACGGCACCGGAGGCTGAGACATGGAACGATCCGTCGCGCGTATAGGCGGTCTGGCCATCGGGCAGCGTCACCTCGAAATAGCCATTGCCGTTGATCGCGAGATCGGTCGGAACACCGGTCGTATAGATGAAGCCCTGCGAGGTGTCCTTTTGCGGGACAAGGATCGGCGCGCCATTGGGCGCCCCGGCGGACAGGGTGGTGATCCAGGCCTTATAGCCGTTGGTATCGACATTCGCGATGTTCTCAGCCGTCGCAGCCAGCACTTCCGACTGGGCTTCCATCCCGCCGATTGCCGTCGCCAGTGCCGATCCAAGGTCTCCGGACATCATCGTCTCCCGCTTACCCCAAGCCTATAGGGTCGTGCCGCACAGCGGTCGGTTCAAGAGCCGCCAAAGAGTCTTGCCGACAAATCCGTGAATTTTTCCACTGACAATGCCCTTCCGTCCAACGACAAGGCGGCCGATAGGCCAAGCGAATTGGACATCATAATTGATTCTACGTGGCCGAGCGCCGCCTCCTGCACCGAGCCTTCGTCAGCACCCAGCAGGCCAATCAATCTTTGCCGGGCAAGACCAGGCAGAACACCATCGGCAATGGCCGGCGTCACCCAGCGCCCGCCCAGTTTGAGGAACAGCGACGCCACTGTGGCTGAGGTAACCAAGCCTCGGTTGTTCAGCAGGATCGCATCATCAGCTCCGCGCCCGATCGCTTCACGCCGCGCCACGATGTTGTCGCCGTAATTAAGCGATTTGGTCCGGGATAAAGGCGAGCCTTCGTTGCGGCGCACCGATTGGGCGACAACCAGCGAGACCGGCGCGACCGGCGGCGCCAGCTTCGCTATCGTGGCGAGCAAGGTCGGTACCGGCTCCGCCGGCGGCACCAGTCCACGGCCGGCGCTTGGCCCGCGCGACAGGGTCAGGCGCAACGCGCCGTGCTCAAACCCCGCCACTCCGACAAGAGCGGTCAGACCATCGGCTATCTCGTTTGGATTATGGTTGAGCGGGATGCCGAGAAGATCGGCGCCGGCACGAAGCCGCGCCAGATGATCGTCCAGCCACAGCACCGTCGGACCTGCCGTTCGCATTGTCTCGAACACGCCATCGCCCAGCAGAAAACCCCGGTCGCTGGCGCTGAGCGTCGGGTCGGTGACCAGCTTTCCATTGAGCCAGGCGGGCAGACCTGTCACTTTGAGATCGGCTGCAGCGCTCGCGTTTCCGCACCGGCGATCTCATAGCCTCCGCCGTCACCGTTGCCGGTAGCAGCCGCGAGGATCGATTCGATCGAACCCTTGGCCTTCAGCAGCATCTCGTCGAACTCACCCTCTGTCGTCGATTGCGCGACGATGCCGCCGCCAATACCCATGCTGAGACGGTCGCCGACCGAGACGATGGTGCGGATGACAATGCTGAGATCAGCCGCACCGTCGGCGCCGAACCAGCCAAGCGCACCGGAATAGACGCCGCGCGCGCGATCCTCCAGCCGATCAATCAGCTCGATCGTTCGATGCTTCGGAGCACCGGTCATCGACCCGCCAGGGAAGGCGGCGACGATCGCATCGATGCCGGTCGAGCCAGGCTGCAGCCGCCCCTCGACCGTGCTGACCAGTTGATGCACCGTCGCGTAGCTTTCGATCGCCATCAATTCCGGCACGACCACGCTGCCGCTGACGCAGACACGCGACAGGTCGTTGCGCAGCAAATCGACAATCATCAGGTTCTCGGCGCGGTCCTTCTCGCTCTCCCCCAATTGGCGGGCAAGAAGCGCGTCCAGTTGCGGGTTGTCAGAACGCTTGATCGTGCCCTTGATCGGGCGCGCCTGTACCAGACCCGACTTGTCGACCGACAGGAACCGCTCCGGCGACGCGCTCATGACCGCACCGCCCGGCCAACGGAGGTAAGCGGCATGGGGTGCCGGATTGCGGCGGCGCTGAAACCGGTAGAGGGTTAGCGGATCGAGGTCGAGGCCCGAACAGCTCAACTCGTTGGTCAGACACACCTGGTAGGTCTCGCCCTGGTTGATCCATTCCAGCGCTTGGGCGATATGCGCCTGATAGGTCGTGCGATCCTGGTTGAGGCGGAAGGCAATGGGATGTCGCCTGGTCCCGCCAAGCGGTGGCGGCAGGCTCGACAGCCTGGTCAGCGAGGCGATCGTCCGGTTGATCCAGGCCTGCGCCTCCTCGGCATTATCACCGCCCTCGATCAAAGCGACCACATAGCTGCGCTGCTGAAGATGATCGACCGCGATGAACCGCTTGGCGTCGATTAGCAGCGCATCCGGCGTCGCAGCCGACCGCTTTTGAACCGGACCGCCCAATAGGTTATGCAACTCATAGCCGAGCCACCCGACCAGGCCGCCGACAAAGGGGCAGGGCGGCGGATTGGCGACCTGGCCGGTTGTGCGCGCCCGGATGACGTCGAACAACGCTGCATCATCGGGCTCGACCGCAGCGCCCTCGCCCATGAACGACCAGCGCGACCGGCCCTTGACCACCAGGCTGCTATCCAGCCAGAAGGCACTGGGTGCTGCGCCATAGAGCTGCACAAAGGCAGCCTCGCAATCGATCTCCTGCGGTAGCGCCTGCCAGATTGCGCGGCTTTGGGGGGGCTTCTGTGATTCCGTCGGCAGAACCGGCACGGTGACCTGACACGACACATGCTGATGCTCGCGCGTCAGATCGCGGAAATTGGCGAGCAGACGGTCGCCATATTCGGTCAGCACCGATTCAGGATGGAACTGAACGCCCCAGATCGGCCGCGCGGTGTGGCGCAGGGCCATGATCAGCCCATCGGCGGTCCAGGCGGTGGCCTGTAACGGATCGGGTAGCGGCCCGGTGGTCAGCAGCGAGTGATAGCGCACCACTTCGAAGGGCGAGGGAATGCCGCGGAACAGATCCTCACCGCCATGACGGATCTGGCTGGTGCGGCCATGAACCGGAAACGGCGCGCGCGTCACCTCCGCACCGAACGACGCCGCAATGCCCTGATGGCCGAGGCAGACGCCGAGGATCGGCACATCGGCATACCGGATCACATCGGCAGAGACGGCAAAATCGGCCGCCCTGGTCGGTCGGCCCGGTCCCGGCGACAGCACGATATTGTCGAAGCTGAGTTGGGAAATATCGGCCCAGCTCACCTTGTCATGAGCGACCACCAACGGGACTTCGCCGTTCACCTCCGCCAAAAGATGGACGAGGTTGAAGGTGAACGAATCGTAGTGATCGATGACCAGGGTTTTCATCGGCGCAATGTTGCACCGGGCAGACCGGTAATCAATCCCCCAGGGGACAATCCGGGGTGTCAGAACTCTGTTACCGGCAAGGCGAATTCCATCGATTTTCCATCCCGCTCGACCGCCAATCGGTGGCTGTCGCC
>CAIZEE010000290.1 GCA_903931835.1 uncultured Elstera sp. | reverse complement strand
TGTTCGGCACTACGACGGATGCTGGCGCGAATGCCTATTCCGCAATCTCGCAATATGAGTTCTGGGTCGCAGACGGGGCCGGCGGCGTCGGCAGCTTGTTGGTGGGCGGCACAGCACAGGCGAATGATGCGGCTATTTTCGTCAGCGCCGCCAATCTCGGCAATGTCAGCTTCCAAAGCGTGTCTGGAACCGAGACGATCTATGTCCGGGCCAATGACGGCACGGCGGCCGATCCCAATTGGGGCGCTTGGTCTGTGACAACCATCAACGGCGCCACCTCTCATCCGGGCCCGGTCTTCACCGCCATCAACGCCACGGTCACCACGGTTGAGGGTGGCGGGACGTTGTCCAATCCTGTCGCCACCCTCTTCACGGAGAGCGATGCCGGCGGGTTCCCCCTGTCTCAGTATCAGTTCTACGATTACGCCGGAGCGGGATCGGTCGGAAATTTCCTGGTTAACGGTAACGCCCAAGCGAACGGCACGCTGGTGACCGTCAGCGCCAGCAACCTCAGCACGCTCAGCTATCAATTCCAGTCGGGCACGCAGGTGATCTATGTGCGCGCCAATGACGGCACGGCGGCCGATCCGAATTGGGGGGCATGGGCGTCCGTCACCGTAAACTCGCCCGCGCTTACATCGGGCGCGTCACCAGCCATTCACGTGCCGAACCTGACCTCAAGCGCCGTGATCCCGCCGCTACCCTCGTCCGCCACCTCGATCGTCAGCCCGGCAGCAATGCTAACCGCCAGTTCATCGCCACTGACGCCCGTTCTAGCTCTGCACCATCTATAGGCTCAGTGCGACTCCCCCTCTTCGGGACGGCCTTAGAACGCGTCCAAAGATGGGCAGCGACAACCCGCCGATTGCGTGTTTTAGTAATGATATCAATCATCACTGAGGCGGCAACGCGCGCCCGTACGGACCAGCGGGTTATGCTCAGAAAATTAACCTGTGCAGTAGACAGTGGGTTTAGCGGCTGCGGTCGACATCGAGGGTTTGACCAGGACTATTGAGCGGCGTGACGTGACCATGGGAAGGGGGGCAGGGCAACGTGCCATCTGATACCGAGCACCACACGGCGGGATCTCGCTTCTGGGCCAGGTTTCCTGGCTCGCCGTTTTATGGCGCCTTTGCCGGCAATCTGGCACCCGGCAACCGATCGATGGACCGGAAGTTCATCGCCGCCGCCTCCCTCGCGCTCGTGGTATTTCTGGGCTCGCTGACCGGCCTTGGCCGCTATGTCGATAATCTGGCCAATCAGCGCGAAGAGGCCCAGGCGGCAAACGCCTTCCACGGCCTGGTGCAGGAAATCGCCCTCCAGCCGCCCACACAGGTCGATTGGGACGATGCGGTTCTTAACATCGACAACGCTTACGATCCGGATTGGGCGCTCACTCATATCGGCAATTTTTTCTGCGACACGCTCGGCTTCCGCTTCGTCTATCTGCTGGACCGCAGCAACCATTCGATCTTCGGCATGGTCAACAAGCAGCCTGTCAAGCCTAGCCAGTTCGAAGAGCTGAGCCAAATGGCGCTGCCCCTGATCGCCGCGGTTCGCGCGCGCGAAATCGAACGCGGCCCCTTCGTCAATCCGGTGCATACCGGCGGCGACATCTCGCGGCCGATCGAGGTCACCAAGCTGGTGCGCCTAGGCTCGGCGATCGTCATCCTGACCGCAACGCTGGTGCAGCCCGATCATGGCCTGCATCTGCCGCTCACCGCCCAGGCGCCGATCGTGATTACCGGCAAGGAGCTGGAAACGCCGTTCTTGAAGAGCCTCGCGGATCGACTGCTTCTGTCAAACCTGCATCTCGTCGCCGAACGGCCGACCCATGAGGCGGCGATCGCCCTCGGTCGGGACCCAAGCGAGCATCTGGGCTGGATCGCCTGGACGCCGGAGGCGCCCGGTTTCTACATCATCTCACTGGTCTTCCTGCCGGTGCTGATCGGCGTCTCCTTGCCGCTCGGGCTCTATTTCTATGGCAGGCGCACCTCACAACGATTGGCTGAGGTGGTAGATCAGCTCTCTTCCGCCCGCGATGCCGCCAATCGGGCCAAACACGAGGCGGAATTGGCGAGCCGGGTGAAGGGCGAGTTCCTGGCCAATATGAGCCATGAGCTGCGCACGCCGCTGAACGCGATTATCGGCTTTGCCGATGTATTATCGCGCCAGTTCTTTGGCGATCTCGGCAATCCCCGCTATGTCGGCTATGCCAATGACATCAAGCGGTCGGGCGAGCATCTGCTCTCCATCATCTCGGATGTGCTTGATTTGTCGCGCATCGAAGCCGGCGAGTTGCCTCTGAACGAGGAATGGACCGATTTGCGGCAGCTTTTGGAGGAAGCCGCAAGGGTCGCGGGCTCCCAGCCAGGGGGTGAGGAGCATCCGGTCAGGATCGCCATGCCCGCCGAACCCATTAAGCTCTACGCCGACCGGCGGCTGATCCTGCAGATCATGCTCAACCTGCTGTCGAATGCGGTGAAATTTTCGCCCGTCGGCGAGGCGATCGGCGTTACCGTCACGCCAAACGAACGAGAGCTGGTGATAGCCGTGGCCGATTCGGGTCCGGGTATTCCGGCATCGCTAATTCCGCAGGCATTCCGGCCGTTCCGCCAATTATCGAGTGCAACGCGCGAGGCCCGCGAAGGCATCGGACTCGGCCTGCCGATCGCCGCCAAATTGGCGGAGGCTCATGGCGGATCGCTGGAGATCGATCCGAATTCGCCGATGGGCGCGCTTGTCTATCTGCGTCTGCCGATCGCGCGTTCGTCCACCTGGAACGCGACCCGCACTGAGCAGCCGGCGGTTCGTTAGGGTGTGCCGATTGCGGCGCCGACGATCGCGCCATTATCCTTCTGCAAAAACACAGCAACCCGTTCGCCTTCAACTCTTCCGATAGGCAGGTGCATCGCATCGCCATGCCATTGGCCGACCGCCTGAAGCGAGCGCACGATATTGCTCTCGACCAGGACCCTGCCCTCATTCTCACCGCGCGCGACGGGCGTGCTGTGCTCAGGGTCATATCCGACCAGCCAAACCGTCCCATGTCCCGTGCCGGCCGCGACCTCGATACCGTTGGCGGTGAGCTGCATAGCGATATCAGGATCGCTCTTCGCGGCCTTCAATGCCACCTGGACGGCGAAGCGATCGGAGCCGACAACCTGGCGGCTGCCATTTATAACGAGCTGCGGCGTGTAGACCTGTCCGTCGGGAAATAGCTCGGCATAGTCCCGCTGGCGCAGGGTGAACTTTGGCGAGGAATATTCATCGCGCCAGCCGAGCCGGTTCCAGTAATCGACGTGGAAGGCGAGCGGCAGCAGGTCGCCGCGCCCGGCAAGCTCGGTCAGCAGCGCATCGGCCGGCGGACAGGAGGAGCAGCCCTGCGAGGTGAAGAGCTCCAGCACGATGGGACGCGCCTGGAGCGGCGCTGCCAGGCAGGACGCGAGCGCGGCGATGGATAGCGATCGGATCATGATCCCTCCGTCAGTGAGTTGGTACGGCGAGTTGATCGAGAAACCCTTGTACCGCACGCCAATTCTCGGCCATGCCGCTAGGGTTGCGATCCTCGCGCAAAGTGGAGGAGCCGTGCACGCCGTGAGAGGGTACGTAATCTACCTTTATGTTGGCGGGGCTGGCGCCGATGATATGGGCGGCCTCGTGCTCCTCATCGCGATCGGATGCCGACGTGACGAAGATCGGCACGCGGATTTTGGCCGCCGCCGCAGAGATCGACATACCAGCGATATATTCGCCCGGTGAGAAGGCGAGTACGCCCGCGATATCATCCGGATGCTTCGCAGCCAGCACAAACACAAGCGCGGCAGAATAGCTGCTGCCCCAAACGACGATGCGCTGACCGGGTGCCTTGGCCCGTGCATAGGCCAGCGCTCCTTCCAGATCGGGCAAAGCAGCCGCATAACCGGGATCGCGACCAGCGCGCGCCGCCGTCGTATTGGTGTGGCCGAACAGGCCGCCGCCCGATCGCTGATCAATCGCCAGGCTCGACCAGCCGAGTGCTGCCAAACGGGGCGCTATCGGCGCATATTCGGCGTGGTTGGAACCAGCTTGATGGAAAAGCAGTATAACGCCGTTCGGCGCGCCCTGAGCGGCTGTGAAGTCGCCATCGACGCTCAAGCCATCGCTTGCCGGAAAGCTGACAGGCTCCGCCAGCGCAAGGCCTATTCCCGCACCAAGAAGCAAAGCGGTCGTAAAGAGAATACGGCAGACGCGGACGAGCATGGTAATCCTCGACGTTCGGGCGAAGTACAATCCACTTCGCACGCCCGAGCGTCCAGGTTACATGGGCAAACGCCCGTCAGGCCGGCTTGAACACCAGCGCCACGCCGTTGATGCAGTAACGCTGATGCGTCGGCGGCGGGCCGTCGGGGAAGACGTGGCCGAGATGGCTGCCGCAGGTGGCGCAATGCACCTCGGTACGAACCATGCCGTAGCTGCGATCGACTGTGTTTTCGACCGAACCCTCGACTGGCGTGTTGAAGCTCGGCCAGCCGGTACCGCTCTCGAATTTCACATCGCTTTTAAACAGCGGCGTGTTACAGCCAGCGCAGTTGAAGCTGCCCTGCCGCTTTTCAACGAGCAGGGAGCAGCTTCCCGGCGCCTCGGTGCCATGGCCGCGCATGACGCGATATTGCTCTGATGTCAGAAGCGTCCGCCATTCCTGATCGGTACGCGTAACCGGGAAGGTTTTTTCGGCCATTTTATCCTCGTTTAGCTAGCCTCTTTCGCACGGCTGGCGCGCTTGCGGGCGTTCGGGTCGAGCAGACGCTTGCGCAGGCGGATCGCCTTCGGCGTCACCTCGACCAGCTCATCCTCCTGGATATAGCTGATCGCCTGTTCCAGGCTCATCAGACGCGGCGGGGTCAGGCGCACCGCCTCGTCCTTCGACGTCGTGCGGATATTGGTCAGCTGCTTGCCCTTCAGCGCGTTCACTTCCAGATCGTTGTCACGCGTATGCTCGCCGATGATCATGCCTTCATAGATATCGACACCGGCCTCGATGAACATGGGGCCGCGATCTTCGAGATTCCACAAGGCATACGCGACCGAAGTGCCGGCGCCGTTCGAGATCAGCACGCCGTTATGACGTTCCGGGATCGGGCCCTTATAAGGCGCATAGCCATGAAACACGCGCGCCATCACGCCGGTACCGCGTGTATCGGTCAGGAACTCGCCCTGATAGCCGATCAGGCCGCGCGACGGGGCCAGGAACACGAGACGAGTCTTGCCGCCGCCGGAGGGGCGCATATCGGTCATCTCGCCCTTGCGGCTGCCCATCTTCTCGACGACCACGCCGGCGTAATCCTCGTCAACGTCGACGACGACTTCCTCGATCGGCTCCAGCCGGTTGCCGGCCTCGTCATATTGCATGATCACGCGCGGCCGGCTGATCGACAGCTCAAAGCCCTCACGCCGCATCGTTTCGATCAGCACGCCGAGCTGCAATTCGCCACGCCCCGCGACCTCGAACGCGTCCTTCTCATCGCTCTCGGTGATCTTGAAGGCGACGTTGCCCTCGCCTTCGCGGAACAAGCGGTCGCGGATCATGCGGCTGGTCACCTTGTCGCCATCACGACCGGCGAGCGGCGAGTCGTTGATCGAGAAGGTCATCGACAGCGTCGGCGGATCGATCGGCTGCGACGGCAGTGCGGTTGTCACTTCCATCGCCGCAATCGTATCGGCGACCGTCGTCTTGGTCAGACCGGCAATGGCGATGATGTCGCCCGCCTCTGCTTCATCAATCGCCACACGCTCCAGCCCGCGATAGGCCATCAACTTGGACAGACGGCCTGTCTCCAGCAACTTGCCATCACGCGACATGGCCTTGATTGGCATGTTGAGCCTGGCCGTGCCAGTCGCGATACGACCGGTCAGCACGCGGCCGACATAGGGATCGACATCGAGGGTCGTCGCCAGCATCGAAAACGGCGCGTCAGGATCAACCTTGGGCGGCGGCACATGCTTTACGATCAGTTCGAAGAGCGGTGTCAGATCGCCGCCCGGATTCTCCAGGCTTTCCGACGCCCAGCCATTGCGGCCGGAGGCGAACAGGGTCGGGAAATCCAATTGCTCATCGGTCGCATCGAGGGCTGCGAACAGGTCGAACACCTCGTCATGCACCTCATGGGCGCGCGCATCAGACCGGTCGACCTTGTTGATCAGCACAATCGGCCTCAGGCCAAGACGCAGCGCCTTGCCGGTGACGAACTTGGTCTGCGGCATCGGCCCTTCAGCCGCATCGACCAAGACAACCACGCCATCGACCATCGAGAGGATACGCTCGACCTCGCCGCCGAAATCAGCATGGCCCGGCGTGTCGACGATGTTGAGCCGGACACCCTTCCATTCCACCGAGGTGCACTTGGCCAGGATGGTGATGCCGCGTTCGCGCTCCAGATCGTTCGAATCCATGGCGCGTTCAGCGACTTGCTGATTGGCGCGAAAGGTTCCGCTCTGGGCGAGCAGCTTGTCGACCAGCGTCGTCTTGCCATGGTCAACGTGGGCGATGATCGCGAGATTGCGGCGTTCCATGAAAGGAGTGTCTTTCGCTTTAAGGGCTATCGGGAGTGAGAGGGCTGACTTTAGGCAAAGCGTTTCGCGGCGAGCGTCTTGAGCGACACTGCCGGTCTGGCGCCGATATGGGAAATGATCTCGGCCGCTGCAAGGGAGCCGTAGGCGCCGCAGCGAGATAGATCAAAGCCTTGCGTGTAACCGTAGAGGAAGCCGGCGGCGTAAAGATCGCCCGCACCGGTCGTGTCGACCAGCTGATCGACCGGCTCGGCCGGGATTTCGATGATCTTGCCTTGCGCGATGACGACGGAACCCTTGGCGCCGCGCGTCACGGCGGCGATGTCACAGGTGCCATAGACGGTGGCGACTGCCTCATGGAAGTTCTGCGCACCGCACAGCGCCAGAAATTCCGCCTCATTGGCGAACAGAATATCAATGTGATTGGCAATCAGCGCGCGGAATTCCGCCTTGTGACGCTCGACACAGAACGAGTCGGACAGCGACAGTGAGACCTTGGCGCCGGCGTCATGCGCCGTCTTGGCAGCTTCGACAAAAGCTTGCTTGGCGCTCGGCCGGTCGAATAG
>CAIZEE010000289.1 GCA_903931835.1 uncultured Elstera sp. | reverse complement strand
GGATGTTGCGATCGGCCAGGAACAGAATGCGTTTCTTCCGCCCGGCCTTCCAAAGCCGCCAGATGATCTGGAACGCCGTATAGGTCTTGCCCGTGCCGGTCGCCATGACCAGCAGCACGCGATCCTGCCCCTTCGCGATCGCCTCAATCGCCGCGTTGACGGCGTTGACCTGGTAATAGCGCGGGCTCTTGCCGCTGCCATCGTCGTAATAGTCCTGCAGGACGATCTTTTCCGCTTCGTCGTCCAGGCCCTTCCACGCCCGGTAGCGCGCCCAAAGCTGGGCAGGCGAGGGGAAGGCGCTGAGCGCCAGGTTCGTCTCGATTGATCCTTCGGCGCCCGATTTGTCGTGGAAGACGAAGCCGTCGCCGTTGGAGGAGAACACGAAGGGAATGTCGAGCGTGTCGGCATATTCCAGCGCCTGCTGCATGCCGTCGCCGATCGGGTGGCTGTTATCCTTGGCCTCAATGATCGCAAGCGGGATATTCGGCTTGTAGTAGAGCACGTAGTCGGCGCGCTTGGCCTGTCCCCGGCTGACCAGCTTCCCGCGCACGATGATGCGGCCCTTGGTGAAGCTGACCTCTTCTCGTATCTGCGCCATCTCATCCCAGCCGGCCTGTTTCAGGGCGGGGGTGATGAATTTCGTGCAGATATCGCGTTCGCTAAAGGCCACCTTATCCATCTATCGAGGATTGCTTAAATAGAGTGCGTAGTACAACTTCCAAAAAACAAATTAGTCCGAATTGCCCTGAAGAGCGTTGAGAAGGCGGGCCCCCGCTGTGTACAGTGCGGGCTGCCTAGAGAGGGGCCGCCGCCGTCTCGGCAGGCGGCTCGAGACTGCGCCAGGGAGAATTCTGTCCGATGGATCAGGACGCGGACGGTTTGGCTGCCTTGGCAGAGCGGTTTCTTGATCTGTGGCAGGATCAGGTGGCCGGCTGGGCGGCTGATCCGGAACTGGCCGAACTGACGCTTCGGCTGTGGTCGCGGATGATGCCGCCGGGCTTGATGCCTGGATTTGCGCCGATGGCGCCTCAGACCGGCGGCAACCAGGGTAACCCAGGCGGGGATGTATCGAAGCAGCGAGATGGAAGCGAACCACCCCAATCCGCATCACCGCCTAGGCCCGAGGCCGTTGCCGCTGCATCTGGCGACGTTGGCGATGATGTGCGGCAGCTCCTCCAGCGCATTAGCACTTTGGAACAGCGGCTTGCTTCGCTGGAGACCAAACCTCGACGAAGCCGCAACAGCGCTCGCAAGCGAGCTGGCCCCGGTTGATCCCGACGTCTTTGCCGTTGCGGTAGCCAAGGCGGCGCGAGGGCGCCTCGACCGGTTCATGGCGGGCGTGCAGCGCTATCGCGCCATTGATTATCGCCGCGACACGCCAGAACCGCCGGTGATCTGGGCGGAGGGGAATGCGCGGCTGCTCGATTATGGGGCGGCGGGCGAGGCGGGGCGTCCGGTCGTCCTGGTCGTGCCCTCGCTGATCAACCGCGCCTATATCCTGGATCTCAGCGTCGATAGCAGCTTTATGCGCCGTCTCGCGAGGCAGGGATTGCGGCCGGTTCTGCTCGATTGGGGGGCGCCCGGCGAGGTCGAGCGGGACTTCGGCCTGACCGATTATATCGCAGGGCCGCTGGAAGCAGCGCTTGAGTACCTGAATGATCAGGCGGGGCGCCCGGTCGCTCTGATCGGCTATTGCATGGGCGGGTTGCTGGCGCTGGCCGCCAGCATGCGCCGGCCGGCAAAGGTGTCGAGCCTGGTGCTGCTCGCAACACCATGGGATTTCAGCATCGATCATGAGGCGACGCGGGGTGTCCAACTGGCCGGGCCGTCGGTGAAATTCTGGATCGATCAATTGGGCGAGCTGCCTGTCGATATTCTGCAGACATTGCTTTATGGCCTCGACCCGCTGCTCGTCCTGCGCAAATTCGAGGCGTTTGGCCGGCGGCGCGCTGATCCCGCCCGGGATCACGCTTTCGCGATGCTGGAGGATTGGTTGAACGATGGCGTGGCGCTGGCCGGCCCGGTTGCCCGGGAATGCATGTTTGGCTGGTATGGCCGCAATACCACCGGGCGCGGGGTGTGGCGGGTCGCTGGCCGCGTCGTTGATCCTGCCAAACTGCCGGTCAGGACGCTTGCCGTCATTCCAGCGCAAGATCGCATCGTACCACCCGGTTCCGCCTTGGCCTTGGCGCGTAAGCTGCCGAATGCCGAGATATGGCGACCGCGCCTCGGCCATATTGGCATGATGGTCTCACAAACCGCCCCTGCACTTTGGGATGAGCTTGCGACTTGGTTGTCTGCCACATGACTCCCATGTGATGGGCGCGGGTTGCGCCGCACCGCCAGCACTCCTAAGCTGCTCGGAAAATAAGCCAGGGAGAATGCCATGACAGACATCGTGATCGCCGCTGCCGCCCGTACGCCGATTGGATCCTTTAACGGCGGGCTCTCGACCCTGCCGGCGCATCAACTTGGCCAGATCGCCATTCGCGCGGCGCTGGAACGCTCGGGCGTCGATCCGGCCGATGTCAGCGAACTCATTTTCGGTCAGGTCTTGACCGCCGGCGCCGGCATGAACCCGGCCCGCCAGGCATCGATGGCCGCCGGTATTCCCCAGGAGCGGACGGCCTTTCTGATCAACCAGGTCTGCGGTTCCGGCCTGCGCACCGTCGCACTCGGCTATCAGGCGATCCGCAACGGCGACAGCAGCATCGTGGTTGCCGGTGGACAGGAAAGCATGAGCCTGTCGCCCCATGCGGCACATCTGCGCAGCGGCACCAAGATGGGCGACGTGTCCTTCATCGACACAATGATCAAGGACGGGCTGTCCGACGCCTTCCACAATTATCATATGGGCATCACTGCGGAGAACGTGGCGGCCAAGTGGCAGATCACCCGCGAAGACCAGGATAATTTCGCCGTTGCGTCGCAGACCAAGGCGGAGGCGGCCCAGAAGGCCGGTAAATTCAAGGACGAGATCATCCCCGTCACCGTCACCTCGCGCAAGGGCGACACCGTCGTCGACGCCGATGAAGGCATCAAAGCCGGCACCACGATCGAAACGCTGGGCAAACTGCGCCCGGCCTTCGACAAAGCAGGCACCGTCACGGCCGGCAATGCATCGACCATCAATGATGGTGCCGCCGCGCTGATTCTGATGACGGCGGAGGAGGCAAAGCGGCGCGGCCTGGAGCCGCTCGCCCGTATCGCCTCGTGGGGTACGGCGGGTGTTGATCCGGCGCTGATGGGCAGTGGACCGATCCCGGCCAGCCGCCTCGCGTTGAAAAAGGCCGGCTGGTCGATCGACGACCTTGATCTGATCGAGGCGAACGAGGCGTTTGCTGCTCAGGCCTGCGCGGTCAACAAGGATCTCGGCTGGGATCCGGCAAAGGTCAATGTCAATGGCGGCGCCATCGCGCTCGGCCATCCGATCGGGGCATCGGGCGCACGCGTGCTGATCACGCTGCTCTACGAATTGCGCCGCCGCGATCTGAAGCGCGGTCTGGCGACCTTGTGCATTGGCGGCGGAATGGGTATCGCCTTATGCGTCGAGCGTTGAGCCGTCACGGATAAGGCCTTTAGTCGTTCTAGCGCGGCGCTGATGGCGCCGCGCTGTTCGTTTGTTAGACCCAGCGCGCGCCGCTTTATTCGATCAATAGATCGCTCGGCCGTTCCACGTGGTTCAACATCAGTGATTTGAGCTTAGTCAGTGCCCGGCATTCCAATTGCCGCACACGCTCCTTGGAGACGCCGAGCTCGCGTCCCAGTTCCTCTAAGGTAGCGCCGTTTTCCGCCAGCCGACGTTGACGGATGATCGTGCGCTCACGCTCGGTCAGCTCGCCGAGCGCTGCCGCCAGCCAGCGCGATCGCGCCTGAGCATCCTTGGTGCCGATGACGACCTGTTCCGGCGAGGGGCCGGTATCGACCAGCAGGTTCATCGGCTCGGCGCCATATTCATCGCCGATCGGCGTGTTCAGCGACTGGTCAGCACTGCTCAGACGCTGCTCCATCGACTCGACATCGCTAAGTGCGACGTTCAGCTCCGTGGCAATCTTCCGGCGCCCCTCCTGGCCGAGTGGCTGGCCGGTCTGCTCCTCAATCCGGCTGCGCAGGCGGCGCAGATTGAAGAACAGGGATTTCTGTCCGGTCGTCGTGCCGGTGCGCACGATCGACCAGTTGCGGAGGATGAAATCCTGTATGGCCGATTTGATCCACCACGTCGCATAGGTGGAAAACCTGACGCCGCGCTCTGGCTCAAAGCGGGCGGCTGCCTGCATCAGCCCGACATTGCCCTCCTGCACCAGATCGCCCATCGGCAGTCCGTAATGCCGGAACCTAGCCGCACTCGCGATGACCAGCCTGGTATAAGCATGGATCAACTCGTGCAAGGCGTGCTCATCGCCGGCATCACGCCAGCGGGTCGCCAGGTCAAGTTCATCGTCCCGGCTCAACAGGGGGCGGTTCATCGACTTTTTTATGAAACGCAGATTGGCGCGCTGCGTTTCAGGATCGTCGAGATAAGCCATCGGCATCGCCCCCTCTTTAGTTCATCAAGGGGTTTACGACCGTGCGCGCCGTTTGGATCAGCGCCGACTGAGATAATCTTTCAAGAAAGTTTGATCCGCAGGAACACCATGCCGGATGTCGGATCGCTGCCATAGGCAGTGTCCAGCCGATCGGGATAGGCATAACGGCTGATCAACCCGCCAATGCCGAAGGTCACATGATCGGCCAGTTCGAAATCGCGGATATACCCGAGTGTGAATTCCATGGGCGAGGAGACTTGACCGGCCAATGGCGAGGGTGCCTCAAACAACTCATCCTCGTCGGCCCGTTCGATCCGGGCGAAGACCGTATTCGTCCGCGCCAGGATCACTTCGCTTTCCAGCAGAAACCCATCCAGCGAGTGGCCGGGACTATCCATCTTCCGGCCCCAGGCAAGCGTGGTTGCCCACTCATTGTCATCGAAGGGCAGGTTATAGCTCGCTGACGCCGTAATACGGTTTTCATGGGTATTCGGCGCCAGCTGCTCCGGGCTTTTGAGGTATCCCCAGCTCGCCTGGAGCGACCAGTTCTGCGTTGGATTGAAGGATAATCGTGCCGATACGCTGTCCAGTGTCGGCGAATTGATGTCATAGCGATACTGATCGGGCTCCCGCCCGTTAAAAGCTGACGCCTCGATCTTCCAGCGATCCTGCACGTAGCCCGCCGTCACCACCCCATTGGTGATATGCGTGCTATCCAGCCAGTGATGCGTGATCGGTGCTTCTGGATTATCCATGCCCGAGGCGCGATGCATGAAGGCGGGCGGCCCCAATGCGGGCTCCCCCGGCAATCCGGCATAAAGGAACGTCGCGCTGTCCTCGGTCAGCTTCAGGCTATAGATAGCCGATAACTCCATGAACAGATTATGAGGATGCTGCCGGTCGACCAGCGGCGTGCGACCATTCGCTGTCTCGCCGGTGGCAAAAAGCAGCGGATAACCATTGGCACCCATCAGCGGTTCGAGCGAGATCATCGAACGCAGCGCCAGCGTCCCATCGTCGCCGAGCGGGCGTTGTCCCATGAGCATCGCCATGCTGGCGCTGAAGCTCTTGTCGCCGCCGCGCGGCCCGCCCTGCAGGTCATAGATCCCGTCGACATAACCATGGGCCATCAGCATCCAGTCGCCGGCGGTAAAATGCAGCCCTTGGTGCGGTGTCGAATCGGGTTGCCAACTGGTCCCAGAAGCCTCCCGCGACATCGTATAGGGACCAAGCGCGCCGGTCATTTTCATGGCGCCCATGCCGGACATATCCATATCCGCCATATCATCCATCCCACTCTCGACCTGCTGGCCGAGGCAAGGGGCGCCGGCAAAGCCGACCCAAAGCAAGACGAGGAGCGGGATCGAAGGCTTGTCCATCGGCCTCACCCGCTAGGCTTCGATCATATCCAGGATGGTTCCATCAGGCGCCAAACAGGCGGCCAACAGCGTGCCGCCGAGGCCGCTGCCGGCATCAAGCGTGAGTGTCAGGGCGGTTTCCGTCACGCCGCGATGGCGCAAATCATG
>CAIZEE010000288.1 GCA_903931835.1 uncultured Elstera sp. | reverse complement strand
GCCTTGGAATAATTGATGCAGCCGTAATCGCTGCAGAAGCCGCAGAAATTGCAGGGGCCGAGCTGGCAGCCATAGAGGTTGGTATAAGGCTGCGAGGCGTTGGACGCCGGTAGCGGGAACGGCTTGTAGCCAAGCTCCTTCGTCCCCTTAGCGAACAGCACGCTGGTCGGCGGATCGGTCAGAGGCGGCAGCGGGTATTCGCGTGCACGGGGCGCTTCGAATTGATTGCCGCCCTCGATCTTGCGGCCTTGCAGATTGCCGGCCTTGCCCGATGTGCCGCAGACCTACTCGAACCGGTCGAAATGCGGCTCCAACTCCTCATAGGTCACCCCCCAATCCTGCAATTGCATATCGGTTGGGATGAACTTGGCGCCATAGCGCTCGGTGACATGAGATTTGAGGCGGAGCTCGTCCGGCATCACGCGCGAGTGCACGCCGGACCAGTGGATGCCAGCCCCGCCAACGCCGGTGCCGGGCTTGAAGGAGCCGATTTGCCGATAGGGGACGGCCACGTCGTCCTTGCCGTGGCGGATCGTGACTGTGGTCTTCGCGAGGTTCTGCAGCAACCCATTGCGCGCCGATTGCGCGATCTCGTCGACCACTTTGGGATAGGCCCAATTCGGCTCGGTATTGGCGTCGTCGCCGCGTTCGAGCGCCAACACCGAGAGGCCGGTCTGCGCCAGCTCGATCGCCATGATGGCGCCGGTCCAGCCGAACCCAACAATGACAACATCGACCGGTTTATTGGTGATCGCCATCAGCTGCGCTGCCCGTAAATGCTGACCGGGCCATAGGGATAGGGCTTAGCCTCGCCGACCCATTCCAGGTAATCGGCGCGCACGCCCGGATACGCGATCATCGTCCAGGCTGCCATATCCTTATTGCCGCCATACATCGGATCGCCGAAATACCCTTCCATAGTGGTTTTCAGCAGAAAGCTGGCGAAGAAGGTCTTGAGGGGCAGGTCGGGCGAGGTGAGCTCGCCTTTTTCGATCCGGCGCAGCATGTCGTCCTGCAACTCCGGCGTCAGGCCCGCGAAGCTCTTCGCATAGCTCTTCTGGCACAGCGCGTCGATCGCCTTGATACCCAGGCGGAATTGCTGCTTTGGCGTGAGGGCAGACTGATAGCCAAATTCCGGCTTCGCCTCGACGAACGGCCCCTGCATGTACCAGATGCCGCCATCGGCCCAGGCTGTCGCCATCTGCCGGTCGATATATTGCGGCACGCCCAACTCGACCGCCCCCGGCCCATGCTCGTCCTTGGGGATCAGCCTTGCGCAGGCGGCATTGAGGAAAGCCCATTCGTCGGGGGTAAAGAAGGTCGGGCTGTAGGAGGCTTCAGCCGGGTGCGGTGGGGGTGGAGCACTGCTGATCGGATCGGTCGGGGTAGCGGTGGCGCTGCCTAGAGCAGCAAGGGGGGCGATAAGGGCCGCTCCCTTGATGAAATTGCGACGACTGCTGCCAGGTTGGTTCGAGGACATCGTGAGCGCTCCCGCCTGGATCATCCGACCGTCGAGACGGGGATGACGTGCTGCGATCACAAACTTCGCACGGCACACACTGGGCCGTCCACTGCTTCGGAACGTTGTTCCTTTTAGGCAGCAGCTCTTTCAGCGGATTTGATGATGGCCATGATCAGCCCAGGGAAACGTTCTTCGACGTCATCGAGACGCAGCGTGTTGCGATTCTCGACGCCGCGCTTGGCGGTTCGGATCAGCCCGGCCTCACGCAGGATGCGGAAATGATGGGACAGGGTCGACTTCGCCATGTCCAGGGCGGGCGCCGCCTGACAACAGGACATGCAGCCCTCCTCCCGTAAGAGATTCTGCAGGATGCGCAGTCTCATCGGGTCGGCAAGAGCGGCCAACACGCCTTCCAGCGTGATGTCGTCTTTTGCGGGGTGCACGAACTGAACCATGAAAAAAAGATAGATCGGCGATTGACAAATTACAATAGTTCATTATTATCGAACTACCGAATTTCGGAACGACCGCACGATGATGCTCGTTCTGCCCCGCAAGGGGACATGGAGAAGACAATGTTGGAAGCCCTTAAGACCAAAACAATGGAGACGACGGCGGGTCTGTTGTCGGCTGCCGCCGGCCTCGGCGTATCGCCCTTGGATCCGAGCAGCGTGGCGCTTGCCGTTGGCGGGCTGATGATTCAGCGCGTCCGCCGTTATGTGCGCGGCGTCCCGGCCAGCGCCGCCAACCGTTCGACGCAAAGCCGCTAGCCCTTTCTTAAAGACAAAGAGAAAATCATGTCAGCCTTGAATGCGACCCGGTCCGCACCGGC
>CAIZEE010000287.1 GCA_903931835.1 uncultured Elstera sp. | reverse complement strand
ATTTTGTGTCGCCATGACATGAAATGGGGTTGGTAGTGGGTGGTTGTGACCTGCTACGGTCACATGATGTTCCTGCATCGCCTGCAACAGCGCCGATTGCGTGCGCGGGCTGGCGCGGTTGATTTCGTCGGCCATCAGCAATTGACAGAACACCGGCCCCTGGATGAAGCGGAAGGAGCGCTTGCCGGAATCGTCCTCCTCCAGCACTTCCGAACCCAAAATATCGGCTGGCATCAGATCGGGGGTGAACTGCACCCGCGCCTCCTCAAGGCCGAGCACCAGCCCCAGCGTTTCGACCAGCCGCGTCTTGGCGAGGCCCGGGACACCGACCAACAAGCCATGGCCACCGGCCAAGAGCGTGATCAGGCTTTGATCGATGACTTCGGTCTGACCAAAAATGACGCGGCCGATCACTTCACGCACCCGGGCGAGCGTTGTGCCCAGATGTTCGATCTCGGTCAGCAGATGTTCGGTCAACTCGCCATCGGGTGACGGGAAGTTTGACGGTTCTGCCGGGTTCGCTACTGTCACGGGCGGTAGTCCTTATTGGGTCAGGAGAGCGCGGCCGATGTCGGACACGCCAAAACACACTGTCACGATAGCACAACATTTATCGCGTGCTGCCAAAGGCAATTCCACAGAGCCCACCGAATGTGGCCATTTTGGGTTGCGTATCGCGTCGGATGGCCGGTGGTACTACCTGGGCAGCGTGATCGATCGCTTGGCCTTGGTGAAGCTGTTCGCCAGCGTATTGCGCCTGGAAAATGACGGATATTATTTGGTGACGCCAGCCGAACGCGGCCGCATCGACGTCGATGACGCACCTTTCACCGCCGTGGCGCTGCACAAAACCGGCGACGGCGTCGAGCAAATTCTGACCTTTGAAACCAATCTGGGTGAGCAGGTTATCGCCGACGCGACACACAATATCGTGATTGTTGCGCTGCAAACTGGCAGCCCGAGACCCTTTATAGTGGTTCGCGACAATCTTAGGGCCTTGATAACACGTCCAATCTACTATGAGCTAGTGGAGCTGGCCGTCGCGGCACCGGATGATGATAAGGACCAAGTCGGAGTATGGAGCGCCGGGACGTTCTTTCCCCTGAACTGACGCGGACTGTGGCACCGCCTTCCGGCGGACTGACGCGCGCCGATATCATCGACCGCGTGGCATTTGCCGGAGTCGTGCCGGCGCCGCAGGATGAGACGGCGACCAAGGGCTTGAAACAGGCCGCCGTGCTGGTGCCAATCATTGAGCGGCCGGAAGGGCTGACCGTCCTGCTGACCAAGCGCACCGATCATCTGACCGATCACGCTGGCCAGATCAGCTTTCCCGGCGGCCGGATTGAACCCAGCGACGCCTCGCCAGAACACGCCGCCTTGCGCGAAACGCTCGAGGAAATCGGCTTGGCGCCTGAGCATGTCGAGGTGATTGGCAGGCTGGCGACGATGGTGACCGGCACCGGGTTCTGCATCGTGCCGATTCTGGGGCTGATCCAGCCGCCCTTCACCCTGACCGCCGATCCATTCGAGGTTGCCGAGATCTTCGAAGTGCCGCTCGCCTTCATCCTCGACCCGCTGAACCATCAGCGTCATCCGCGCGATCCCGCCGCCACGCGGCATTACTATGTGCTGCCCTATGAGGACCGGAATATCTGGGGGGCGACGGCGGCTATCCTGGTCGATCTGGCGACGGTCCTGAATCGCGCCTGAATGGCCGGGCTGACTAGACCACCGCCCGCCGACTGGATGACCGAGAACGCCGTCACGGGCCTGCTGCGGACGATCGCTCCCGCACGGTTTGTCGGCGGAGCGGTGCGCGACTGGCTGCTCGGCCGACCGGTCACGGATATCGACATCGCGACGGCCCTGCCGCCGGCGATCGTCGTCGAACGGCTGAACGCCTCCGGCATTCGCGTGATCCCGACCGGGCTCGATCACGGCACCGTAACGGCACTGGTCGGCAACCGCGCTTACGAGATCACCACGCTGCGCCGCGATGTGGAGACCGACGGCCGCCACGCCCGCGTCGCCTTCACCGGCGATTGGGCGGAGGATGCGGCACGGCGCGACTTCACCATGAATGCGCTTTACGCAGAACCGGACGGCACGCTGTACGACCCGACGGGCGGCCTGAACGATCTGGCGATCGGCCTCGTCCGGTTCATCGGCGACCCGGAACAGCGCATTGCCGAAGACCGTCTGCGCCTGCTCCGCTATTTCCGCTTCCTCGCCTGGTACGGCAAGGCGAAGCCCAACCCCGGAGACCTTGAGGCCTGCCGGTCGCTTTCGGGGACGCTCGGCAACCTCTCGGTCGAGCGGGTCTGGATGGAGCTGAAGAAGCTGTTCGCCGCCCCCGATCCATCAGAAGCGGTCGCGCTGATGGTCCGTCTCGGGGTATTGGCGGAGGTGCTGCCGGAGGCGACGGTGTCGGTCGAGGCGTTGAGGACACTCATCAGGCTCGAACAGGATAAGTCGGCGGCGCCCAGCGCCTTGCGCAGACTGGCGCTGCTGATCGACCACGCCCGAATTGAGCCTCTTGCGACGCGTCTGCGCTTATCCGGCGATGAGGCGTCAGAGCTCGCGGCGATGGCCGAAGTGGCAGATCATTATGCCGAAGCCCTCGCCGCGCCCTGGCCAATGCTGCGCCGGCATGGCGCCAAACATATGATCGACGGCGCCCTGATCGCGGCTGCGCGGGGTTTTGGCGAGGCATTGGCGCTAATGCCGATTGCCCGTTCATGGACCGATCCGGCCTTTCCAATCAGCGGTGGAGATGCGCTGGCCTTGGGCCTGAAGCCCGGACCAGCCGTCGGAGTATTATTGCGTAGCGTCGAAGACTGGTGGGAGCGGCGCGGCTGCATCGACGATCGGGCGACCTGTCTTACTCGGTTATTGTTGGAAAGCGAGCAGCACAATACGCCCAATTAACAAATCGCTTGAAAACGGGATAATCTAACACCCGGCGGTCGATCATGTTTTCCGTACGCCTATTGCACGAATGGGTTATTGACTTATATGTCAATACGCGATGAAATCCGCGATCGTTGTAACGAAGGACGGCTTTCCTGCCTCACACCTCTCTTACCGGGCAGCAAGGTCGATCGGATCATGTTCATCTCGGAAGAGATCAACGAAGTGGCAACTCCACCCTGGACTGACAGCAAGACAGCGGCACGCTTCGGCGCGCTTAGAGGTGATTTGGATCACTTCGTTCAGGGCGACCTGATCAGTGTGGCGATGAAACCCTTTGATAAAGCGAAATCGGCTTTTATCGCTCGCCTTAATCCGACGAGGGACGGCGTGTGGGATATCAGAAGTCGTGATCCTAAACCCGCAATCCGAGTTTTCGGCATGTTCGCTGAGGTGGATATGTTCGTCGCGCTGACTTGGGAATTCCGTCAGAGCCTCGGAGGTCCACGATCTACCGAATGGCATACCGAAATCGAACGATGCAAGACCGCGTGGCGGAAGCTTTTCCCCGTATATGGCCCGGTAACAGGAGATAACGTTGATGACTACTTATCGGGAAAATACTTCCTTGTTTAATGCCTCGTCCGACGGATCACTCTCGACGGGTGCATTTGGTTATTTTCGCGCCCGTAATCGGAACCGCGTCTACGAAGTGGTTGTGAACGAGTTTGTCGCAAGCGGACTATCGCAAGCCGAATTAGCTCGACGCATGGGCAAGCGACCCGACGTTGTCTGTCGACTTATCGGCGCCCCCGGGAACTGGACGCTGGACACGGTGAGCGACCTGCTGTTGGCAATCTCCAATGGCGAAATGAGCTATCAGGTCTCTTACCCGTTGGAGCAGGCCCTAAGAAATGCAAATGAACCCGAGTGGCTGTCGGCCGCCTCTAATATTTTGGATTCATATCAATCAACAGCAGGACATCAAAACTCGATGGCGAGTCGGGGCGCGCTATTCCAAGATCACTCGAATCAGCTGAACGGCGCACAGGGCGCCCTGTTAGGGGCGGAATAGCCATGGAACTCGTCGAGATACTTTTTAGTCAAGCGCTCCGATTGCTTACGACTACATCGCCGACACTTGGAACTCTTTATGGCGGCGCGCTTTTCCAGGCATTCGAGTCGCGCTATGGATTTCTTCAAGCACCACGTACGGTGCCGGAATTTGATCTCTCAAAAGGAGTAACATTTCTGCACGGTTTTCATGAGAGGAAGTATGTTATTGACAAGTTTCAAATATTTAACGACGGCATCATATGTGACACTAAGGCATCCTCTGATGTTGCGGATTCTTTTATTGATGACGCGATTGCCTGGGCACAACAGGAAGCAGGCCTTATTCCTGGGCCCGTAAACGGTAGAGGTTATTTTAGCCGATTAGTTGTAAAATGCGATTTGGCGCTCGATCAACAACTCAATCAATTTTCAAATCTTGGGGCAAAGATTGCGGAAAAAATCCGATCCTACGGGCAGCAGACAGGCACCTGGGGGGCCTCTGGGATCAGTCTCCACGGCGATATGTCACAGCAAGCGGTAAAACTGAAATCATTCTCTTTAGAAAGGCGCGAATGGCTTGGCTATGACAGTAATACATACTACTCATCAGCGCCGCTAAGAACTGCGGATCATATCGAATTCATCAATGACTTTATTAACATTTTTAAATCCTGACTCATGATATTAAATACCTAGCCCCGAAAATAACCCTAAGGCCACTTCACCTCCGGTGGCAGGCTCATCAATATCGCCTCGGTATTCCCCCCCGTTTTCAGCCCGAATGTCGTGCCCCGGTCGTAAAGCAGGTTGAACTCGACATACCGGCCGCGCTTGATCAACTGCGCCTCGCGCTCGGCATCCGTCCAATCTTCATCGCGCCGGCGGGCGACGATCTCGGGATAGGATGACAGAAACGCTTGGCCGACATCGCGGATAAACGCGAAATCGGCTTCGCGGTCGCCGGTGTCGATGTAGTCGCAGAAGATGCCGCCGACGCCGCGCGTCTCGCCGCGATGCTTCAGGTAGAAATACTCGTCGCACCATTTGGAGAAGCGCGGGTAGTAAGTCGCGTCATGGCGGTCGCAGGCCTGTTTGAAACTGGCGTGGAATGCCGCTGTCTCCGCTTCGTTCGGAAAGACCGGGGTCAGGTCGCCGCCACCGCCAAACCAGGCCTTGGATGTGATAACAAGCCGTGTGTTCATATGGGCTGCAGGGACCAGCGGCGAGCACGGGTGGGCAACCAACGAAATGCCGCTAGCCCAGAAGCGCGGGTCTTCCTCCGCCCCCGGAATCTGGCTGCGGAATTCGGGTGAGAATTCGCCATACACGGTCGAGATATTGACGCCGACTTTCTCGAACACGCGGCCCTTCATCACCGACATGGTGCCCCCGCCGCCATCGGGCTCGCCCTCGCCAGCCCGTTTCCAGGATTTTCGCACGAAGCGACCGGGCGCCTTATCCACCCATTTGCCGCCGGCGAGTGCCGCCTCCTGCGCCTCAAACGCGGCGCATATCCGGTCGCGCAATTCAGCGAACCACGCCTCCGCGCGCGGTTTCAGCGCCTCAATCTCATCATTCATTCAGAAAAGCCCCTGGTCTGTCGCAATGCCTCGCCCATTACTATGGACGCCGCCAATGCAACATTGATCGAACGCAAACCGGGTTGCATCGGAATTCGCAAACGCGCATCGCACAGGGTCGCCACCTCGTCAGGGACGCCGCCACTTTCCTGGCCGACCATGATCCGGTCAAAAGAGGCGAAATCAAAATCGATATGGCGCATCGTCGCCTTGGTCGTCAACAGTACGAGCCGGCCGGAGGCGGGTGCCGCCCAATAGGCGTCCCAGGACGCGTGTCGAACGAAATCGACCTGATCGAGATAATCCATGCCCGCTCGGCGCATGCGCCGATCATCCAGCACGAAGCCGCACGGTTCGATCACGTCGACGCCGACGCCAAGGCATGCGGCCAGTCTCAGCAGCGTGCCGGTGTTCTGTGGAATGTCGGGCTGGAACAGAACCAAACGCATTGTGGTGGCAGTCTAGCCGATCAATCGGCGCGGCTGCGGCAATTTTTAATGCGTTTTTGCTGCAGTGCAGGGCATTATACGCGGACGATGCGTCTCATTTTCTGCCTCCCGTTTCTTCTGGTCGGTTTGGTCCTCGGCGGTTGCACGCCCGAACCGGAACCAGCACCGGTCAGGCGTGCGCCGGCGCCAGTCGCCGCGACCACCCCGCCGCCGCCCAAACCCGATAACACCGAACCGTTGCCTGCCGCCGCACCGCGCGATGGGGTGGAGGCGAGCAGCCTGCCGCTGACGTCGACCAAGGGCGGGGGTGGACGCCGCGCACCGGCAATATCATCCGCCCCTAACCCAACCCCGGTCGCACCGATCGCGCCGCTGGCGCCGAGCTCGACACTGACGATCCCAACCTTGCGCGCGCAGCTGATGACGAGCAACGCGCTGGGACCCATGACCAAACTGGCCGCCAGCAACGCGCTGGACGATTTGGCCGCTGCGATGAACGCGCATGATCAGGGGCAGACGCAGGTCTCGCTAGCGCGGCTGCGCAATTCGCTGGACCGGCTGCTTGATGCGGTCAGCGGGTTGGTGCGAAGCCGCGACACCGATCTTTTCATTACCATGCGTGACGGGCGGGCCGCCTTATGGGCGTCCTTAAGCCAGCCGAAAACCGCCACTGCGCCGGCCGGCCCCCCGCCCGCCCAGACAGCGCAGCAAACCGCGTCAACCTATGACGATCTGGCGGGCGCCATCGCCGTGCATGGCGAGGTCTGCCCCTATGTCAGCT
>CAIZEE010000286.1 GCA_903931835.1 uncultured Elstera sp. | reverse complement strand
CCCTGACCGCCTCGTCGGACAGGCCTGTTTCAACCCAGGCGGTCAGCGTGACGCCCGGCGTCAGAACGCCCGGCTTTGGCGGCATCAGATAAAGCAGGGCGGTCCCTTGTATGCGGGGGTCGATCCGGGCGGCGGGGGAAACCAACTCGGCCTCGATCGCGGCCTGTCGCGGCAGGCGGATCGACGCTGATTTGGGCGGTCGCGCCAGGATGGCGCCGTCCAGCGTGACGATCTCAACCAACACCGCGTCATGGTCGATCAGGCGGGTGAAGAGGGGCGATCCGGTGACGATCGCCTGACCCAGCACCGGCCCCCATTCGTTGCGCGCGGCAGCCTCGATCAACTTTACCGCCGATCGGCCGCCATCGCGGTCCGCCTGTTCGCTTTTGAGGGTCGCATCGGCGGCCTCGGCCTGTGCCGCCGACAGGCTCTGGCCCTGCCGATAAAGCGCTCCAGTGCGCTGGGCGGCGGCATCCGACGCCTTCAGCCGCGCCTCGATGCCGGCCAGCGTGCTACGCTGGGCGGCGAGCCGGGTCGCGAGGTCGATCAGCGGCGCGATATCAACCACGGTTGCGAAGGCGCGCTGGCGCTGCTTGAAACGCACCGGCGTTGTCGCCACCGTTTCGATGCCGGCGCGGGCTTGCTGGGCCGCCTCCAGCTTCACCGGCCGCTCGCCGGCGTCGTCGCTCTGGCTGGCGCCCGGACGATCGTCGTCGTCATCGTCCTTCTTTCCGGGCGGATCGGCATGGGCGAGGGTGAAGAGGAAAGCGAGCGCAACGAGCGCAAGGCCCGCCTGCGCAAAGCGCGTCCTGATTGCCCAGGATTGCGGTTCTATGCGACCGTTTTTGGTGCTGTTCACTCCCATAAGGGAATGTTTTACGCGAATATCAGGAATAATGGGAAGGCGGTTACACGGCATATATCTTGATATATACCGTGTAGTGATGTATGTCGGGATATAGTCCTGGAGAGGATCGATCCAATGACCCAAACAGCCAAGCTATTCACCAATGGCCGCAGCCAGGCGGTGCGTTTGCCGATGGCCTATCGGTTCGAAGGAAACGAGGTTTTTATCCGTCAGGATCCACAGACGGGGGATGTGATCCTGTCGCGGAAACCGCCGGATTGGGATGGTTTTCTGTCAGCGATCAAACAGGCGGATATCCCGGCGAATTTTCTGGATAAGTCGGAACGCGCCGAGCCGCCGCAGGACCGCGATCCGTTCGAGGGATGGATCGAGTGACGCGATATATGCTCGACACCAATACGGTCAGTCATCTGGTGAAAGGACATCCGGCGATCGCTTCCCGAGTTCTGGCGACACCGATGGCCGATCTGTGTATTTCCAGTATCACTCAGGGTGAATTGATGTTCGGGCTGGCCAAGCGCCCCGACGCCCGCCGACTGCACCTCGCGATCAACGAGTTCTTGAAGCGGGTCGACGTCGTGGCTTGGGATGGCAATATTGCCTTGAGCTACGGCCCCTTGCGCGCAACGATGGAACAAAGCGGTCAGGTCTTGGGATCACTCGATCTGCTGATTGCAGCGCACGCGATCGGGGCGGGCGCCGTGCTGGTGACGAATGACCGGGCGTTCGCAATGGTACCGGGGCTGATCCGCGAGGATTGGTGCGTTTGAAGGCGGGAGAACTGATACTTTTGGACGATCCAGATAAGCAACCCCGGTATCGTCTTGCGCGGCCTTAGTTTCGCGCTTTTCCTGGCGCTAAGCGCCGTCGCCGCACCGGCTTTCGCCGCCACGCCACAGAATACCCTCGTCATGGCGCGGCAGATTGATGATCTGATCAGCCTTGATCCGGCTGAATGCTATGAGCTGAACGGCGTCGAAATCCTCGCCAATGTTTATGACCGGCTGGTGAAGCTCGACCCTGCCGATCCGCTGACGCTGAAAGACGGCCTCGCCACGTCGTGGACGGTCGGTGCGGACGGCCGGACCTATCGCTTCACCCTCGATCCCGCCTTTCATTTCCTCGATGGTGCGCCGGTGACCGCCGAGGACGCGGTGTTTTCCATGCGCCGCGTGCTGGAGCTTGATCGCTCGCCAAGCTTCCTGCTGGCGCAGCTTGGCTGGACGTCCAAGACTTTCGGCGAGCTTGTGCATGCCGTCGATGAGCACACGGTTGAACTCACTATCGGCGCTGATTTGGGGCCGAGCCTGGTGTTGGCGCTGTTGAGCTCGACCGCGACAGCGGTGGTGGAGAAGCGCGTGGCGCTCGAACATGAGCAGGCGGGCGATCTCGGCAATCTGTGGCTGAAGACACATACGATCGGCTCCGGCCCGTATTCGCTGATCACCTGGAAGCCCAATCAATCGGTCATGCTGCTCGCCAACCCGAACTATCCGCTGGGACCGGCGGGGTTGAAGCGCATCGTCATCCGCCATGTGCCGGAGGCATCGGTGCAGCGCCTGCTGCTGCAACGCGGCGATATCGACATTGCGCGCGACCTGACCACCGACCAGCTGGCGGCGATCAGCGGGGACGAAGCGCTTGCCATCGATCATTTCCCCGATGGCGTGCTCTGGTACATCTCGCTCAACCAGGCCTATGCGCCGCTCGCTAACCCCAAGGTGCGCGAGGCGATGCGCTACCTGATCGATTATCAGGGGCTCGTCGCAAGCTTCCTTGCCGGTCGTTACACCGTGCATCAGGCCTTTCTGCCGGACGGGTTTCCGGGTGCGGTCAACGACACGCCCTATCACCTGGATGTACCACTGGCGAAGAAATTGCTGGGCGAGGCAGGCTATAAGGACGGTTTTGATCTCAAATTTGAGGTGTATAGCAATTCGCCCTTCACCGAGATCGCGCAATCGATTCAAGCGACCATGGGCGAGGCGGGCATCCGCGTTACCGTCGTGCCGGAGGAGCAGAAGCAGGTGCTGACCGTCGTGCGCAGCCGGCGCCACCAGATGACCGCGTCGGAATGGTCACCCGACTACATGGATCCGCAAACCAATGCCGGCAATTTCGCCAGCAACCCGGATGCGTCCGACACACCCGCCGAGCGCACCTCCGCCTGGCGCAATCACTGGGTGATTCCGGAGCTGTCCCGGCTGACGCGCGAGGCCGCAGCCGAGCACGACATCGCCAAGCGCGCCGTACTCTACCAATCGCTGCAGCGCCGCGTGATGGTGGAGGGACCGTTCATCATGGTGTTTCAGGCGACGCAAGCGATCGCGCGCCGCCGGGCGGTCAACGGGTTTGCACTCGGCTTCATCAACGATCTCACCTTTTTTCGCGGCGTGACCAAGCAATGACGGCGCTGGTTCTTCGAAGGCTGTTGGGCGTGGTGGTGACGCTGCTCGGCCTGACGCTCGTCACCTTCCTGATCGGCCGGGTGAGCGGTATCGATCCCGCTTTGGTTCTGGCGGGCGACCAT
>CAIZEE010000285.1 GCA_903931835.1 uncultured Elstera sp. | reverse complement strand
TCTGTATCGTTGCCGCCGCGATAGCCCTAGCATGGTCAGCAGCGATAATCTGGCACCGACAGCGGACAAGCCCCGATCCTGGGCGATCGCGTCGATTGGTCGTTCTCTCATCCGTCAATTTGATCGCGATCCTATGGGTTGTTTGGGAGATCATCTTTTACCACGGCGATTGGCCGACCGGAGGGCGTTACGATCTTCCAGGCATGCTCATCGTCCTGGTGCTATGCGGTTCGGCTTTCACCTTGGTGTCTGAGGCGATAGGGACTGGCCTCCTACGATCGAGTTTGGCGCGGCTCGGCTTTGCTATGGTGCTTATTATGCAACTTAAAGCATATGGGTTTGATGTTCCGGTCCATCAGGCGGCAATCGATAACCGGCAGCGGACGCAACAATTCACGAGCGATATTCGAACTCTGGCGACCGTCGCTGCTGTGCATCCCGACTGGCCCATCTATGTAGATGCGGACCATATTTGGGATTTCGAAATGGTATTGACGCTCAATGCCTGGATGGCATGGGAACATGTGACCAACCCGCTTTTCCTGCGGATGTCCGAGCCGCCGGTCGATCTGACCGGGAACCCCTTTAGCGAAGCGCTTTGGGCGACGATGAAGGGGGCTTCCGCAGAAGCTGCTTTCGGCTACAGACCCCTACAAGCGCGGAATCCAGACCGGGACGCGGCACATCATTGCATTAAGATCGTCTCGATATTGCCGTGGTTCGCTCAAGCTGCGGACGGAGCTTGTACCGCCGTTCTTCTGCATTGGTACTAGAGAGCAATCGTTAGCCTAGAAATCCGAGCAGCGGCCGCCTTTTTCCCAATCGCCGTAACGCGTCGGCTCGGGGCCCTTCGGGCCGCCGATTTCGACCGGCTGTTTGGTGTTGGGCTCGGGTTTTGCCTTGGAATCCGGCTTCGCTTTTTCGTCAGGCCTTGATTGATCGCTCATAAACGTGAGTATGCCGCCGATCATGCCCAATTTCCAGCCCGCCGCCCTCCCAATCCCCGAATTCAAGCAAGCCGGCCAAGCGTCGCGTTACGCGGCCTTCACGCTGCTGCGCGCCGTCCTGCGCCAGAAGCGCCCGCTCGATGACGCGCTGGAGGCAAGTGCCGAATGCGCCAAACTGGAGGCGCGCGATCGCGGCTTCGCCCGTGTGCTGGTGGCGACGACCTTGCGCCGCCTCGGCCAGATCGACGCCGCCCTGGCCGAATTGATGCGCGAGAAGGTCAAGGCGAAGGATGAGGCCGCCGCTGATCTGCTGCGGCTTGGCGCCTGCCAATTGCTGTTTCTCGGCACGCCGCCCCATGCCGCCCTGGACGCGACGATCGGCCTCGCCGATGTGCTCGAGGTCGGGCATTTGAAGCCGCTGCTGAACGGCGTGCTGCGCCAGCTTGATCGGGATCGCGACCGGATCCTGGTCGGGCAGGATGCCGTGGCGCTCAACCTGCCGCATTGGCTGAGCCGGTCCTGGAAATTGGCCTATGGTGACGAGGCGATGCGGGCGATTGGTGCTGCCTTGATGCTGGAGCCGCCGCTCGACCTCACGCCACGCGGCGACGCGCAAGTGCTGGCGGCACAGGTCGATGGCGTGGTGCTGCCGACCGGAACGGTCCGGCGGCCGCTCGGCGGATTGGTCAGCGAGCTTGCCGGGTTCGAGGCGGGCGACTGGTGGGTGCAGGATGCGGCGGCGGCGATCCCGGCGAGGCTGCTGGGCGATGTCGCGGGCTTGCGTGTGCTCGACCTCTGTGCCGCACCCGGTGGCAAGACGGCGCAATTGGCTGCTGCGGGCGCCATCGTCACGGCGCTCGACCGGTCGGCCCCGCGCATGCGGCGGCTCAAGGCCAATCTCGATCGGCTGGGGCTGAGCGCAACCACGATCGTCGCTGACGCCGCCGCCTGGACGACCAAACAGACGTTCGACGCCATATTGCTGGACGCGCCGTGCAGCGCTACCGGCACGATACGGCGCCACCCTGATATCGCGCTTCTGAAGCATCCGACCGACGTCAACAAGCTGATCGGATTGCAGGATAAGCTGCTCAATGCCGCCGTATCGCTGGTCAAACCCGGCGGCGTCATCGTCTATTGCACCTGTTCGCTGGAGCCGCAGGAGGGGCCGGAACGGGTCGACGCAGCCTTGGCCCGCCATCCCGGTTTGACGCGCAAACCGATCGAGGCCGCCGAGCTTGGCGGTTCGGCCGAGCTGGTCACGGCAGCGGGTGATTTCAGGTCGCTGCCAAGCCATTGGGCCGATATAGGCGGGATTGACGGGTTCTATGCGGCCCGGCTGATCCGAAGCTGATCGGCGTCGCCCTTGCGAGTTTAGGTGCGAGAAGCTTTATTACCATAATGATTATGCAGAAACTCGGATCGCTTAGATGGCCTATGGCGCGCTAACCCCGATCGGGCGGCCGAGCGGTCTGCGTGCCGGGTTCGGCGCGCTGTGGCGCAATGCGGCCAGCCTGGTCATGCGCAACGCCGCCGCCTTGCCCGGGATCGTGCGGCCGCGCGAGACCCAATTGGTGGCGATACCGGCCGATCCGTGGCCGGGCAATCCGGTCAAGGGCCAGGCAATCCTATCCGGCACCTTCCTCCATGGCAGCAAAACCATCCCTTTCGGGCGCGGCGAGTGGCTGCCGCCGGAAGCTGACGCCGGCTGGCTGGCGGCCCTGCACAGCTTCACCTGGCTGCGCGACGTCGATGCGGTCGACAATCCGCTCGGCCTCGCCGTCATGCGCGGCGCGGTCGCCGACTGGCTGGACAGCGTGCCGGAGCTGCGCCGCGCGGCCCGCCCACTGGTCTGGCGTCCCGACGTGCTGGGCAACCGGCTGTTATCGCTGCTGTCCTGGTTCGACCGGCTGACTGAGGATGACGAGGATTTCGGCAAGCGCCTGCGCCAGAGCCTGTCGGAACAGGGTGACTACCTGGCCGGCACGATAGGCGTTGCCCCACCCGGCGTTTCGATCTCGGATGCGCTGGCCGGGCTGTTCGCCATCGAGTTCTGCCTGCCCAAGACGGGATCGCCGAGCGATCGGCGCAAGGCGAAGGCGCTGCGCCTGCTCGACCAGTTGCTGCGCCAGCAAATCCACCCCGATGGCGGCCAAGTGGAACGCAGCCCGCGCGTCCAGCTGGACATGCTGCGCAGCCTGATCGACATACGCGCGATCCTGCGCCTTGCCTATCACGAGGTGCCCGATCTGCTGCAGCAAAGCATCGACCGGATGGCGCCGATCCTGCGCTTCTATCGGCATGGCGATGGCGGACTTGCTTTGTTCAACGACAGCAATGTCGGCGATGCGGGCGAGATCGATCAGGTGTTGGCGGAAGCCGATGCCGCCGGCAAGGCGCCGCGTTCCGCCCCCCATACCGGGTTTGAGCGGATGGTCGCGAAGCGCTCGGTGGCAATCGTCGATGTCGGATCACCAGCCGAGATCGACACGCACGCCCATGCCGGCACGCTGTCCTTCGAATTCAGCTTCAATAAGGAGCGGATGATCGTCAATTGCGGCGCCTATGTCGGCGAGGGCTCGCCCTGGCGGCGGGCGCAGCGTGCGACGGCGGCGCATTCAACGCTGACCATCGACGACGCCAACTCGTCGGAAATCATGGGTGCCGGCACGCTCGGCAAACGCGCCCGCGTGTTCGATCTGATGCGCGAGGAATCGGAGCATGGCATTTGGCTGGAAGCCCGCCATGACGGTTATCTCGACCGGTTCAAGGTGATCCACCAGCGCCGGCTGTTCATGGCGGCGTCGGGCGACGATTTGCGCGGTGAGGAGATCTTGCTGAGCGATGGCGGCGCCAAGGGACGCTTCGCCGTGCGTTTCCATCTGCATCACAAGGTGCAGGCCTCGGTCGCCCAGGACAACAAGGCGGTGCTGTTGCGCCTGCCGAGTGGTGCTGGCTGGCGTCTGCGTGTCGCCGGCGGCGCCATCTCGCTCGCCGACTCGGTCTATCTCGGCCTCGCCGGCGATATGCGCCGCGCACGCCAGATTTTGATCCAGGGCGATATCCAGGCGATACCGACCCGGATCAAATGGGCCTTGCAGCGCGAAGGGCCGGTTAAGCCCTAAGCGCTGCAGCTGACCTAGTTAGGCGTTGGTGCGCCGCCGAAGCCGGCCTCTCTCCTTGATCCGAGTTGATGGCGCGACTATCCGCCAATGGTTTCGTAAACGATCGCGAGCGTCGCACCCCCGCGCTCGGTCGTGAAGTCGCCCGTGAGTTCAGCGGCAAAGGTCGTGACCGATGTCGTGGCGCCGCCCGCCAATCCGATACGGCGCCAGGCTGCGTCTTCGGTACGCGGATCGATCCCGCCGCACGCATCGACCGCGACCTGGACCTCGTAGCCCGCAGCCAATGCATCGAGCGCCGTCCGCTGCACGACGATCTCGCTGGCGACACCGGCCAGGACCAGCACTTTCCTGCCGCTGGCGCGGAGCGCTTCAACCAAACCGGCATCGCTGAACGCCGTCGTCTGCGTCCGAAGACGGGGCTGATCGCCCGCAAGAGGCGAGAGGACAACATCAAGGAAATCCCCTCCTGGCGGGACAGCCGACAGAAACCGCGGGAGGTCGTGCAGAGCAGCGAGCTTTGCCAGGGCGCCGGCTGAACGGCGCAACCGTTCAAGGGATACGGTGCGGCTGTTTTTGACAATTTCCTCCTGAAGATCGAGGAACAGGACGGCTGCGTTCTGCGATGTCGGAATTAGCATTTTGTCCCCATGGTTTTAGAGGTGATCGGCAGAAGGGACATCGCCGGCGATGAGAGGGCTCACCACTTGAGGGCTTCGGCGGTGACTTTCTGTATTGGTGTCACGGTGGCCCAGCGCTCGGCGATCTTCCCGCCTTCGATCCGCCACATCACAAAGCCGTGGAACTCGATCGCGTCGCCAGTCGCTGCATTGGTTCCGGTCCAGAGATTCCGGACGATCACCTTGTCGGCTTGTGCGACGGCATGCGTGACCTCGACGTGCAAGTCCGGAAACATCTCATGCATTTTCGCCATCATCGCGCGATCCGCCTCGCGTCCTACCATCTTGCCGCCCGGCCCGTCGTGATCCACGAAGTCGATGGTCATATTCCGATCGATGGCGCCCAAGTCTCGGTGATTAACAAAGTCGTCGAAATGGCCGATCACGAGGCGAATCTGTGCCTCCAGGCTGGAATCGGTCTCTGACTTCGTGTCTTCCATAGGTCGCGGCTTCCTACCCCACGCGCTCCGCCAGTCGCCATCAGCGCGGCACAATGATCTCCGGCCTTTGAACAGCGACGAATCATACCGTCCTGATCCGGGCTTGATCTACGGCTTGAACGCTCGATTTCTTTACCGAGCGTCCGCAGTAAATGACGGATTAAAGACATGCAGCGAGCGGCGGGACTTCCTGATGCGATGTCGGACGTGCTTTCGCTCATTCGCATGCGCGCGGAACTCGTCTGCCACCAGGCCTATGCCGCCCCCTGGAGTCTGTCCTTCACGAGGCCAATTGCCCATTTCCATATTATCGAAAGGGGCGAGGCGTGGTTGACCCGTGGTGGACACGAGCCCCTTCGTCTCTTGTCTGGAGACATGGCGATCTTGCCGCTCGGCGCGGGCCATGCGCTGAGCAGCGATCCAAGCCTAAGGCCGACGCCAATTGAGGTCTTCCTCGCTGATTCAACCCGAACGTCTGTCCTGCAATCCCACAAGGATCAAGAGACCGAGGTAATCTGCGGGCAGTTCAGCTTTATCGGCGTCCTTGCTCCCAAGCTGCTGGCCGTCCTGCCGCAAATCATTCATGTCAGAGGGCGCGAGGATCGCTCGTTCGAGTGGCTGCGTTTGACCAGCGAATTCCTGATCGAAGAGACCCGATACCCGCGTTCCGGTTCGGCGATGGTGATCACCCGCATAATCGATCTCCTCTTCATCCAGGCGGTGCGCGAGTGGGGTGAGAAGGGGCCGCCGAACCTCGGCTGGCTAAGCGGTCTCAGCGACGCCGCCATAGGACGCGCGCTGGCAGCAATCCACGAAGATCCCGGTCGGAATTGGTCCGTCGCGGCGCTAGCGGATCAAGCCGGCCTCTCGCGTTCGGCGTTCGCCGCCCGCTTCACCGACATCGTTGGCAAGCCACCGCTGCGCTATCTCACGACGTGGCGTCTCGAGCTCGCATCCGATCAGCTACGTGCGGGCACGGCTTCAATCGGCGAGATAGCAAGCGGCATAGGATATGGGTCGGAGGCCGCGTTCACGCGCGCTTTCAAAGCACAGTTCGGGACGCCCCCGGCAGCTTTCAGGCGCAATGGACGCTAAGTGTATCATGGCAAATGGCGCCAAGTTTCCGACCGACCGGTTTTTGTTGAAAGACTCCCGCTCGCGGCCGTGATCCGATAAACGTGGCGGCCACAAATGGGAAGCTGGAGTTTGATGCAGAACGAAAAGCGCGTCGCCGTCGTTACCGGCGCCACCAGCGGGATCGGGCGATGGATCGCGTTAGGTCTGGCGCGGGCGGGATTTCACGTCGTCCTTATTTGCCGCGATGCGGCGCGCGGTGAGGTGGCGCGAAACTGGATCGCGCAGGCTGTGCCGCTCGCCTCGACGGAAATCGTTGTGGCCGATCTGTCGTCTCTCTCCGCAACGACCAGCGCCGCGCGACAGATAGCAGCGCGCCATCCTCGCCTAGCACTGCTCATCAATAATGCCGGCGTCTTCCGCGCCAGGCGGGCCCGCACGGCCGAGGGGCGCGAGATGGTGGTTGCCGTCAATCTTCTGGCCCCCTTTGTGCTGATGCGGGAGCTTGAACCGGCGCTCAAGGCGGGGGCGCCATCGCGCATCGTGACCATCGGTTCATCGACATCCGATAAGGCGCGGGTCGATCCCGCAAACCTCGAACTTGATCGCGGCTGGAATTTGGTAAGGGCCTATAGCAGCTCAAAGCTCGCGGTGATGATGGTCACGTTTGAGACCGCGCGCCGTCTGGCGGGTACGGGTGTGGTTGCCAATGTCGTCCATCCGGGGGCGGTCGCGACCAGCCTCGTGCGCTCACCCGGGATCATCGGCTTGGCGTGGCGATTGATGGCGCCGTGGCTGAGATCGGAGGAACAGGGTGCCGACACGCCGCTGCATGTGGCGCTGGCGGAGGATCTGGCGGATCAAACTGGCCAGTATTTCAAGGACCGGCGGGCGGTTGCGCCGAACCGGCGGGCATTGGATGCGGGTCTTGTGGCCCGTGTATGGGAAGCGACGGAGCGTCTGGTCGGAGGTTGAGCCCGAGACGGCTCAGCATCGCCCGGAAAATCATGGCAACGGCCGCCAGGCTGAAGCCGCTCAGCCACATCTGTGTGCTGAAGCGGCGCGACTCCGCGTCGAACGGACCATGCGTTCCCGATGCGTGGGGCGATGGCGCAAACAAGGTGGGTTCGCGCAATTGCGCGGCCGCTTCGTCATCCGTTTGCTGCCCGGACGAGCCAAGACGCTGAATCGCCCTGTCGACGAGCCCCGGCACAAGCCGTGTAGCAAGGTCGAACATCACGGTAATCCCGGTGACCCGCATCTCCTTGCGACGCCGCCTGGCCGCCAACAGAATCGCGTCGGCAACGATCTCCGGCTGATACACCGGTTTGGCCGGCCGTGGCGATCCGCTGAGATGGGAGGCCGCATGGCTGAAGAACGGCGTGTTGACCGCCGGCGGAAAGATCGTTGTCAGCGATACACGGCTGCGTTGATGGATCAACTCGTGACGCACCGAATCGCTGAAGCCACGCACGGCGTGCTTGGCGCCGGAATAGGATGACAGCACCGGCAATCCGCCAAAGGCAATCGCTGAGCAGACATTGATCACCGTGCCGGCGTCGCGCGGGACCATCCGTTGGAGCGCCACGCGGGTGCCGTTCACCGTCCCCATATAGGTTACCTCGGTAACCCGGCGGAATTCCTCAATCGTGACGTCCAGGAACCGCCCATAAACGCCATTGCCGGCGCAATTGACCCAGACGGTGATCGGGCCAAGTTCGCTTTCGAGCAACGCTGCCGCCTTGTCAAGGGCCGCAGCGTCCGAGACATCGGCCGCAGCACACGCCGCCCGAACGCCGGCGTCAACCAACTCGCTGCAGATCGATGTAAGACCGGCGGGACCGCGGGCGATCAGCCCGACATTCCAGCCATTCCTGCCGAACAACAAGGCGGTACACCGGCCGATCCCCGATGAGGCGCCGGTGATCACGACGGTTCCAACCGGTTGGCCCTCGGCGCGCGCGGGGTCGTTATACAAGGCGGAACCTCTCTTCATGACGTCTCTCCGCTATTGTAGCCACGCATCCGCCTATGCACGCGGCAAAAGAGACCATAGAGAATAATGACAGGACGGCGAGGCCGGCAGATTCGGAAATTACTCAAGTCTTCCAACCGCCCGTGGTTCCCGATGAATACGCTGTTCGCTCATGAATGAGATTTAGAGCACCTGAATTCGCGAGTGTCGATGCTCGCGTACTGGCATTTCAGCTTACGATACGCGCTCCGGCAGGTCCGGTTAGCAATTTTGTCAAAAAAGTGACGCAGCGGCATCCTCCAGCGACAAGGAAACCGTTGCAGTTTCGCGCTCTCTTCCTACATAAGCGTAGTCGCTGGCCTTGAGGCTAAGGCGGCAACACCGGTTGTAGGGGTTTCTGAGGTGCCACTGGGCATCGCAGCGCCAAAATCATGGCGTGCGGCTGTCCGAGGGCCGAGGATATCTGCCAGAGAGAAAGGTACAAGCATGGGCAAAGTCATTGGTATTGATCTTGGGACGACGAATTCCTGCGTCGCTGTGATGGACGGGAAATCGGCCAGGGTCATTGAGAACGCGGAGGGTGCGCGCACCACCCCGTCGATGGTTGCTTTCACCGATAACGGCGAACGTCTGGTCGGCCAGGCGGCGAAGCGCCAAGGTGTCACCAACCCGGAAAACACATTCTACGCGATTAAGCGGTTGGTCGGCCGCCGCTTTGAGGACCCGTTGGTCCAAAAGGAAAAGGGCCTGACCCCCTATCACATCATCAAGGGTGAGAATGGCGACGCCTGGGTTGAGAGCCGCGGCAAGAAATACGCGCCGTCCCAGATCAGCGCCTTCATTCTGCAGAAAATGAAGGAAACCGCCGAGGCGTTCCTCGGCGAGACGGTCGATCAAGCGGTCATCACCGTTCCGGCCTACTTCAACGACGCACAACGTCAGGCGACGCGCGATGCCGGCAAGATCGCCGGCCTTGAAGTGCTGCGCATCATCAATGAGCCGACGGCGGCGGCGCTGGCCTATGGTCTCGACAAGAAGGGCAGCGGCCTGATCGCGGTCTACGATCTGGGCGGCGGCACCTTCGACGTGTCGATCCTGGAAATCGGCGACGGCGTGTTCGAGGTCAAATCGACCAATGGCGACACGTTCCTCGGCGGTGAGGATTTCGACCGTCGCATCATCGACTACCTGGCCGACGAGTTTAAGCGCGAGGCCGGTATCGATCTGCGCAACGATCGTCTGGCCCTGCAGCGTCTGAAGGAAGCGGCCGAAAAGGCGAAGATCGAGCTGAGCTCGGCTGCCCAGACCGATGTCAACCTGCCGTTCATCACGGCCGATGCCAGCGGTCCGAAGCATCTGAACGTGAAGCTTTCCCGCGCCAAGCTGGAAGCCATCGTCGACGATCTGATCCAGCGCACCATCGAGCCGTGTAAGGCGGCGATGAAGGATGCCGGTGTTACGGCGGCAGAGATCAACGAAGTCATCCTGGTCGGCGGCATGACCCGCATGCCCAAGATCATCGAAGTGGTGAAGCAGTTCTTCGGCAAGGAGCCGCATCGCGGCGTCAATCCGGACGAGGTTGTCGCCATCGGTGCTGCCATCCAGGCCGGCGTGCTGAAGGGCGAGGTCAAGGACGTACTACTGCTCGACGTGACGCCGCTATCGCTCGGCATCGAGACGCTGGGTGGCGTGTTCACACGCCTCATCGAACGCAACACGACGATCCCGACGCGTAAAGGCCAGACTTTCTCGACCGCGGAAGACAATCAGTCTGCGGTGACGATCAGGGTCTTCCAGGGCGAGCGTGAGATGGCGGCGGATAACAAGCTGCTGGGTCAGTTCGACCTGGTCGGCATTCCAACCGCACCGCGCGGCGTGCCGCAGATCGAGGTCACCTTCGACATCGACGCCAACGGCATCGTCAACGTGTCGGCCAAGGATAAGGCGACGTCCAAGGAACAGCAGATCCGCATCCAGGCCTCTGGCGGTCTCAACGAAGCCGAGATCGACAAGATGGTCCGTGATGCCGAGCTGCACGCGGCGGAGGATAAGCGCAAGCGTGAAGTGGTCGAGACCAAAAACAACGCCGATGCGTTGATCCACTCGACCGAGCGCGGTCTGGCCGATCATGGCGACAAGGTGCCGGAAGCCGAGAAATCGGCGATCGAGGCCGATCTCGCAGCGCTGAAGGCTGTCATCGACAGCGACGACGCAGCCCAGATCAAGACCAAGACCGAGGCGCTGGCGAAAAGCTCGATGAAGCTCGGCGAGGCCATGTACAAGGCCCAAGCTGAAGCGGGCGCAAGCGATCCTGGTGCGGCTGCGGCGGGCGAGGCTGCTCCCGCTGGTGAAGGCACTGTCGTCGACGCCGATTTCGAGGAAGTCGACGACCATAAGAAGAACCGCTCGGCGTAAGCTCGGCGTTAGGATCTGGACCCGGCTCTGCCGATACATATTGGCGGAGCCGGTTTAGTTTTTTGATATCGATGGCGGGACGATGGCAAAGCGCGACTATTACGAGCTGTTGGGGCTGACCAAGGAAGCGTCAGCGGACGATATCAAGAAGGCGTATCGCAAGCTGGCGATGCAGTACCACCCCGACCGCAATCCCGGCGACGCCGCAGCAGAACAAGCCTTCAAGGAAGTCAGCGAGGCCTATGAGGTCTTGAAGGACGACCAGAAGCGTGCGGCCTATAACCGGTTTGGCCATGCCGCGTTCGAGAATGGCGGCGGTGGCCGGCCCGGCGGGTTCGAGTTCAATTTCGGTAGCGGCTTCGCCGATATTTTCGATGAAATGTTCGGCGATTTCATGGGTCAGCGGCGTGGTGGCGGGCCGGCGCGCGGCGCCGATCTGCGCTACAACATGGAAATCACGCTGGAAGAAGCGTTTGCCGGCAAGGAAGCGCAAATCCAGGTTGGCGCCGCGCAGCGCTGCGAGACCTGCGACGGCAGTGGAGCCGAACCCGGCACCAAGCCGATTACTTGTCCGACCTGCCAGGGCCAGGGCAAGGTGCGCGCCCAACAGGGCTTTTTCACCATCGAGCGGCCTTGCGCCACCTGTCAGGGTGCCGGTCGCGTGATCGAAAAGCCGTGCCACACCTGTCATGGCGCCGGCAAGGTGCGCAAGGAAAAGACCCTGTCGGTCACCATCCCGCCCGGTGTCGAAGAGGGCACGCGCATTCGCTTAGGGGGCGAGGGCGAGGCCGGAGGACGGGGTGCGCCGGCCGGTGATCTGTATATCTTCCTGTCGATAGCGCCCCATCGATTGTTCCAGCGCGACGGCGCCAATGTTTTCTGCCGCGTGCCGCTGCCGTTGACCACGGCAGCATTGGGCGGCGTTATCGAAGTGCCGACGATCGAGGGCGCGCGCGCGCGCATCACGATCCCGGCCGGAACGCAGACCGGCCATCAATTCCGCCTGCGCGCCAAGGGCATGTCGATTTTGCGCTCCAACCAGCGCGGCGATATGTATGTCGAAACGGCGGTCGAGACGCCGGTCAATCTGACCAAGCGCCAGGAAGAATTGCTGCGCGAGTTTGAGCGCGAGGGCGAGCCCACCAAGACCAACCCGCAATCCGAAGGCTTCTTCGCCAAGGTCCGCGAGTTGTGGGAGGATTTGCGCGATTAACGCCATCAATATCGCCGTGATCGGGGCGGCCGGGCGGATGGGCCGGATGCTGATCCGCCAGATCGCCGCCAGCGACGCCGCGATGCTGGTCGCCGCAGTCGATCGTGCGGGCAGCGACCATCTGGGTCAGGATGCCGGCACGGTCGCGGGCCTTCCGCCGCTCTCGGTCGCCATCAGCGACGACAGCGACGCGGCGATCGCCGCCTGCGACATCGCGATTGATTTCTCAACCGGCGGCAACACGCGGCAACACGCGCTGGCCGCCGCCGCCCATGGCAGCGGCCTGGTCATCGGCACGACGGCGCTCAGTGCCGAGGATGACGAGGCGATCTCGGTGGCGGCACTCTCGGTTCCCATCGTCGTTGCCGCCAATTTCTCGGTCGGCGTCGTGCTGCTGGCAGCACTGGTGAAGCAGGCGGCTGAGACATTGGGCGCCACCGCCGATATCGAGATCGTCGAGATGCATCACCGCTCCAAGGTCGACTCGCCTTCTGGCACGGCGCTGTATCTGGGCGAGGCTGCGGCTGCCGGGTGCGGTATCGATCTGACCGAGCAGTCGATCCGTGGGCGCGACGGTCTGACCGGCGCCCGGGCGAAAGGCAAGATCGGCTTTGCCAGCCTGCGCGGCGGCGATGTCGTCGGCGATCACACGGTCATCTTTGCCGGCAATGGCGAGCGGGTTGAGTTGACCCACCGCGCCGCCAACCGCGAGATCTTCGCCGAGGGGGCACTCCGCGCCGCCCTGTGGGCTGCCGGCCGCGCACCCGGCCGCTACGGCATGACCGACGTACTGGGTCTGTCCTAAAGGGCGCCCCGATGTCTGACGCCGCCAGCTCCGTCGATGCTCAATACAGTTCGGCGCTGGCGCACCATCATGCGGGCAGACTGGCGGAGGCCGAACAGCTTTATCGACTGATCCTGGCGGTGCGGCCCCGGCAACATGAAGTGCTGCATCTGCTGGGTGCTGTCTGCGCACAAACCGAACGGCTTGATGAAGCGATTGGATTGATGGAGGCGGCCAATCAGGTCAATCCCACGGTCGCGCTCTATTACAGCAATTTCGGGCGGGTGCTGAGCGATGCCGGGCGCCTGGACGACGCGAAGGCGAGCTTGGCGCGAGCCTTGACGCTCGATCCAAATTTCGCGCCTGCCCTGGTCCATCTCGGATCCATCCATGTGAAGCTCGACCAGCCGGCTGAGGCGATGGACTGCTTTCGTAAAGCCTTGGCGCTGCAACCCAATAATCTCGACGCTCTCAGCATTCTCGGCATGATGCTCTACAAGGCGGGGCGGCTGGTTGAGGCTGAGCAAGCGTATAATGCCCTGATCGGTTACGCGCCGGAGGGCGCAGGCGGGTATCAGGGCCTTGCCAATATCCGGCATGCCCAGGGCCGCTTCGACGAGGCGGAGATTTGGTATCGACGCGCGGTTGAATTGGCGCCGGGCCTGGTCGAGGCGTGGTGCAATCTCGCCGGCAGTTTGATGGAGTTGGAACAGTTTGCCGAGGCGGAGACGGCATGCCGCACCGCCCTGGCCGCCAATCCCGATTATGCCCCCGCACTCAGCAATCTCGGTCTGATCCTGCTGCAGCGCGACGCCTATGGTGAGGCGGAGGCGCTGCTGCGCCGTGCGGTGGCAATAGCACCTGATCTTGAGCTCAGTTACGGCAATCTCGCTATCGCGTTGCAAGGTGCCGGCCGATATGACGAAGCCGAGAGGATATTGCGCGACTTGCTGCTGCGCTTCCCGGACAGTCTTTCGGCGCGGAATAATCTTGCGCTGTCGCTGCTTGGCAGCGGTCAGTTTGCCGAAGCCTGGCCATTCTTCGAGGCGCGGCGCTTCGAGCCCAAACTGGCCGCCGCCTATCGCCGTCCGGAGGGCATGACGCGATGGTCGGGCGAGGCCGCACCCGGACGGATCGTACGCATCCAGGCGGAACAGGGTTTTGGCGATATGATCCAGTTCTGCCGCTATGCGCCGATGGTGGCGGCGCGCGCGCGCGTTCTGATGGAAGCACCCACCCCCCTGCTGCGGCTGTTTCGGACCTTGGCCGGCGTGGAGCGCGTGATCGGTCCGGGCGAAGCCACGTCCTCCGATCTGTTCTGTCCGATCATGAGCCTGCCTGGCGTCTTCGGCACCTTGCCGGATACGATTCCGGCCGGCGTGCCGTATCTTTCGGCGGATCCGGGCCAGATCGGGCAATGGCGCAGCCGAACCGCGCCGCTTGGCGGGCTGAAGATCGGCATCGCGTGGAGCGGCAGTCCGTCCATGCGTTTTGACCGTCATCGTTCGATTGACCCCACGGAATTGGCGCCGTTGCTGTCGACGCACAACGTCAGCTTCGTCTCGCTGCAGAAGGGCGGCGCCAGATACTCCCATCCCAATCTGGCCGATTGGACCGAGGCCCTCGATGATTTCGCCGATACCGCCGCCCTGATCGAAGCGCTCGATCTGGTGATCAGCGTCGACACCGCCGTCTTGCATCTGGCCGGGGCCTTGGGCAAGCCGGTCTGGCTGCTCAATCGCTACGTGCCGGATTGGCGCTGGGGCTTGGAGCGCGAGGATTCCGCCTGGTATCCGACGCTCCGGCAATTTCGCCAGCCATCCCCCGGCGATTGGCCGAGTGTGTTGGAGCAAGTCGCGCGACAACTAGCCCGGTTGGTAGCGCTAGGCTAGGACCAACCCGGCAACGATCCCAAGAATGACGACGATCAGCGGCGGTATGCGCCAAATCGTCAGCAGCGCAAAACCGGACAAAACCATCACGATGTCGCCCGCCGATCTGACGCCGCTCGTCCAAACCGGACTATAGAGCGTGGCGCCGAGCAACCCGACGACGGCAGCGCCAACACCGCGCATGGCTGCTTGCGCGCTGGCCAGACGACGAAACCCGTCCCAGAACGGCAAGACGCCGACCAAGATCAAAAACCCCGGCAGGAAAATGGCGACAAGGCCGAGCGCCGCACCGCCTAGGGACAAGTCCGTCTTCATCCCGAGATAGGCGGCGAAGGCGAAAAGCGGCCCCGGCATTGCCTGCGCGGCGCCATATCCGGCAAGGAAATCATCCTCGCCAACCCAGCCCGGGACAACGATCGCGTCGCGCAGCAAGGGCAGCACGACATGGCCACCACCAAAAACCAAGGCGCCCGATCGGTAAAACGCATCGAATAAGGCGATGCCGGACGAGCCGGTAATCCCGTGCGCGACCGGCAAAGCGCCCAGGAGCAGAAAAAACGCCGCCAAAGCCGCACTTCCCGTTCGCCTGGATACCAGCGCTGCACTAAGCGTCGCGGCGATCGGCGCCCCGGATCGACACAAAAAATATCCAGCGATGGCGCCCGCCAAAATGACCGCGATCTGGCCATAGGGCATAATGTTGGACAGGATCAGCGCGGCGCCTAAGACGGCAATCGCGGCCCGGATAAGGTCGGGGCACAGCGTGCGCGCCATGCCCCAAACAGCATTGGCGACAACGGCGACGGCGACCAATTTCAAACCGTGCAACACGCCCGCTCCAACGCTCCCGCTCAGCGCATCAGCTTCATAGGCAAATGCGATCAGCGCGACGGCGGAGGGAGCCGTGAACCCGATCCAGGCAGCCAGAGCGCCCGGAAATCCTGCCCGCATCAGGCCGATGGCGAAGCCCAATTGGCTACTGGCCGGGCCCGGTAGAAACTGGCAGAGCGCGATGAGATCGGCGAATTCCGGCTCATCCAGCCAGCGGCGCCGGGCGACGAATTCATCGCGGAAATAGCCGATATGGGCGGTCGGACCGCCGAAACTGGAAAGGCCGAGGCGAAGGAAGGCGGAGAATACCTCTAACACCCGGCTCATCTTGCTAGTGCCGGGGTTCGCGCATCTTTGCCAAGGCCTGGCGCAACTCGCCTGCCAGGATCAGTCGCTGTACCGGGCCCAAGAAACTTCCCACCGCGACCCGGCGGCCATGCGACGTCAGCCAGACCTGACTATGCTCGACCGGATCGTCCATGTGGACACGCAGCCAATAGGGCTGCAGCGATACCGACCGCGACACGCCGCGATGGCTGGTGCGTTCGATCACCATCGCCTCGTCGGTCAGGCGCAAACGCTCGCGTGCCCGCGCATGCCGCAAATTGGCGCGCAGCGCAATATAGACCAGCAGAACATCGAGGCCCAAAAACCCAACCACCGGCCAAGCGCCGATCAGATAGAAGGTGAGGCCGGCGGCGAAGCTGACCGTGCTGACGACCGCCATGATGATGACAAGCCCACGCTGACCGAGCGAGCGGTGGGGTGTCAGTACGGTGTCGAGATGGACTTGGCTGTCAGCGTGTCGGCCGTCGTCGTTCGGTTGGAGGTCGGGCATCGCCCTTAAGGCCCCTCGACGACACGATCGGGCGGCGAATGCCCGTCGATGAAGGTCTTGATGTTGATGATCACCTTCTCGCCCATATCGATGCGGCCCTCCAGCGTGGCGGAGCCGATATGCGGCAGCAGCACGACGTTTTCAAGCTTGAGCAATTGCGGCGGCACCGCCGGCTCGTGCTCATAGACGTCGAGCCCGGCTCCAGCCAGCTCGCCCGCGATCAGCATTTGCGTCAGCACCGCCTGGTCGACCGTCTCACCGCGCGCGGTGTTGATCAGGATCGCCTGTTTGCGGATCAGCCTGAGGCGGCGGGCGGACAGCAGATGATAGGTTGCCGGCGTGTGCGGGCAGTTGATCGACAGAATATCCATCCGGGCCAACATCTGATCGAGGCTTTCCCAGTAGGTCGCGTCGAGTTCGGCCTCCAACTCATGATGCACCGGGCGGCGATTGTGATAATGCACCGACAGGCCAAACCCCCGCGCACGCCTTGCCAAGGCGCTGCCGATCCGGCCCATGCCGATAATGCCGAGCCTTTTGCCGTGCAGGCGCAAGCCCAGCATCGAGGTCGGCGTCCAACCATGCCATTCGCCCGAGCGCACCAGTCGCTCGCCCTCGCCCAGCCGGCGTGACACGGCTAGGATCAGCGCCATGGTCATATCGGCGGTATCCTCGGTCAGCACGCCCGGCGTATTGGTGACGACGATGCCGCGCGCCCGTGCCGCATTCAGATCGACATGATCGATGCCCGTGCCGAAGGAGGCGATCAGTTTCAGCCGGTCGCCGGCGGCATTGATTACCTCGGCATCGATCCGGTCGGTAACGGTCGGCACCAGCACATCGATCTTGGCGACCGCTGCGATCAGTTCTTCGCGCGTCATTGCGCGGTCGTCGATGTTGAGCCTGGTTTCGAACAGCTCCATCATCCGGGTTTCGATCGTCTCGGGAAGTTTTCGGGTCACCTGGACCACAGGCTTGTTCAATGACATGACCGATCTTTCATCTGCGTCGCCAGTGTGGGGCCTGATGACAGGCCGAGTTCTGGCTAGGGCCGGCTGACCCGACCTTATGGAAACGCCGCATCGCTGGCGTTAAGCTTCGTTCCACGATACTCTGAATTTGTCTTTTCGTCGTCCCCTGTACCATGGGATTTCGGGGTTTTACCACGGTGAGCATCCAGGCAGTCGTGCTGGCGTTACCCCATCGGGCGTGGTCCCGGATTTTGCTGATCGCCGCCCTCGTCACCACTCTCACTCTGCTGCATTTTCCGGCGTTTGGCGTGGAGGATGCGTTGCCGCTTCCGCGTTTCGTATCGCTGCGCTCCGATACAGTCAACGTCCGATCGGGGCCGGGCGTTCGCTATCCAATCGAATGGGTTTTCACCAAGCGTTTCATGCCGGTCGAAGTGCTGGAGGAATTTGAGGTCTGGCGCAAAATCCGCGACTGGCAGGGAACCGAGGGCTGGGTGCATCAGACCATGCTGTCCGGCAAACGCAGCGCCATCGTGACAGGGGAGGTGCGCGACCTTAGGCATGAAAGCGATGGCCATGCGAGTGTCGTGGCGCGCATTGAACCCGGCGTGGTCGGCCAATTGCTCGACTGCCACGGCGCCTGGTGCCGGGTCGAATTCGACGGACAGAAGGGCTATCTGCCCAAGGCTGAGTTCTGGGGCGCTTATCCAAACGAAACGATCAATTGATCCGCCGTCAGGCCCTATCTGCCATTCTGACGTGTCTTGCTCTGCCCGCGATCACCCAGGCAGCCGACCCATCCCCCGTTGACGCCGTGCTGTCAGCGATGCGGGCAGCGGAAGGCGGCGAGGGCTGGAAGGATGTTCGCACACTTCATCTCGTGCTCACGGTCGCTCATGGCGGACAATCACTGCGTGAGGAGCGATGGGAAGATGTCGCGACCGGCCGCTATCTCGATCGGACCAGTTGGCCGAGCTTCGACTTCGTCACCGCCTTCGACGGCGTCACACCCTGGCGCCAATCGCGCAGCGGCATCGCCTATCAGATGGGGGATGTCGATGCGGCGCTTATTGCCGTCGATGAAGCCTACCGCGTGTCGCGCGCCTGGTGGTTCCCCGATCGTCACGCAGCCACGATCACCCTGTCGGGCCAGCGGACGGAACAGGGACGACGCTACGATGTACTCGACATCACGCCTGAGTCAGGCCGCCGCTTCGAAGCCTGGGTTGATCACGCGACGCATCTGCTCGACCATACGATCGAGGATCAGGCGGAAGACCATGTTGTCACCCGCTATGCCGATTACCGCGCCGTTGCCGGCATCCGACTGCCCTTCACGATCCGCAGCGGCGATGGCGGCGATCCGGCGGCCGACGATGTCGCAACCGTTGAGACGGTCGCCGTCAACGAGGCGCCGCCCGACGGGCTTTATGCCTTGCCGCCACTGCCGCCAGCCGATATCGAGCTGCCGGCCGGGCAGAACAGTGTCGATATTGCATTTCGACTGACCGCGACCAACCGCATTCTGGTGCCTATCCTGGTCAACGGAACGGCGCGGTTGGAGGCGGAATTCGACAGCGGCGGCAGCCTGATCCTGCGGCCGGGTGTCGTCGCCGAACTCGGGCTCAACGCCGATGGACAGACGAAGCAATCAGGCGGCGGCGAGGGCAGTACCGTTGCCCAGAACGGCCGGGTTTCGACCGTGAAGCTCGGCGACGCCACCGTGCATGACCTGGCCTTTCACAGCTTCGCCTCAGCACCAGCCGCGCCACAGGCGCTGATCGGTCAGGAAATTCTGCAACGCTTCGTCGTCCATTTCGACTTCGATCGCCAGATCATGACGCTGACCAAACCCGCCGCCTTTGCTTATTCCGGTGCGGGCGCCATCATCCCGTTCGACATCCAGGACAATCAGCCTGAGATCAAGGGGCAGGTCGATGGCATCGCCGGACGGTTCGCCATCGACACGGGCGATAGCGGCTCATTGCTGCTGATCGCCCCCTTTGCGAGACGCTATGGGCTGGTCGCGCGCTATCTTGGCGATCTGCCCTATTCGGGCAAGGCGGTCGGTACGACGCGCGGGGTCTGGGCACGGCAGAGGGTCGCCCGTTTCGCCTTTGATGGCGCGGACGGGCGGCCCGCAGCTGAGGCGCATGAGCCGGTCACTCGGATTTCCCTGCAGAAATCCGGTTTCGACGCGCATCCCTATGTCTCGGGCAATATCGGTCTTGGCATCCTGAAACAGTTCAACCTGACCTTCGATTATGCGCGCGGGCGATTGATCCTCGAGCGCAATCATCTTTATGGCGAGAAGGATGTCTTTAATCGCGCCGGCCTCACATTGAGCCGGAAGGACGACCATTGGACGATCGGCGCGGTTTACGCCGGTAGCCCGGCCGGCGCCGCCAATCTCAAAACCGGCGACACGGTGACCAGCGTCGATGGCCTGCCCGCCGAACAGGTAACCGACGACGACATCGCCCTGAAATTGAAGGGGCCGGTGGGCTCGTCCATGCGGCTACAGATTCGTGGCGAAACAGGCGAGCGCATCGTCACGCTCACCCTGCGCGATCTGCTTTAGCGTCGTTGAGCCCGATAGTCCTACGGAACAATTTTGGGCGAAGCATGTTTCACCCAAGATTCCGACGTTGGGCGCGGTATCCACCGACCGCAGACCGGGAAACCGCAACATGGATCGTTTTCGGAAATCTGAGTCAGGCAAGGATAAAGACGCAGGCGCGGCATCGCCTCATCTCGACAAGGGCGAGAAGAAACTCGCAGCCGAGCACACGGCGCCGCATGCGCTGGTCATTCACGAAGTGGTGCGGGAAGAGGGCGAGCAAGGCCTGAAGCGTTCGGCACGGGCACTCGCCTGGTCGGGTTTCGCTGCGGGACTTTCGATGGGATTTTCTTTCCTCACGCTGGCGCTCATCCGCAGCGGCCTACCCGATGAACCCTGGCGCCGTTTGGTGGACAGCGCCGGTTATTGCGCGGGGTTTCTGATCGTTATCCTGGGCCGCCAGCAATTATTTACCGAGACCACCGTCACTGCGGTGCTGCCGCTGCTCATCCGCCGGGATTGGACGACCTTCAGGGCCGTGCTGCGATTCTGGGCGATTGTGCTGTCCGCCAATCTCGTCGGAGCGCTCGTCTTCGCCTTGTGCCTTGCACCCAAGGGCCTATTCCCCGATCAGGTCTATCAAGCGCTGATCGAAGCCGGGCAAGAGGCCGTGAGTGGCTCATTCTTCCCAACCACCATGCGCGCGGTGTTCGCCGGGTGGCTGATCGCCCTCATGGTTTGGATTCTTCCCAGCAGCAAATCCGCCAGGCTCTTTGTGATCCTGATTTTGACCT
>CAIZEE010000284.1 GCA_903931835.1 uncultured Elstera sp. | reverse complement strand
GCCTGACCGCGCAGCCGCGAATTGGGGAAGATGCGCGCCCGAATTTCCTCACTCAGCGCCGCATCGCCTTGCATTTCACCGTCGACTTCCAAGTCAGGTTCGCGTTCGACGATAAGGTTGAGCGCGTGACGCATCCTGGCTGCGGAATCGGCGGTGCTGGAGCCGAAATTGGAGTGCGACAGCAATGCCACCTTGGGTTTCACGCCAAAGCGCCGCAATTCCTCCGCCGCTAGCAGAGTCATCTCGGCGATCTGCTCGCCTGACGGGTTGTTCGTGACATGGGTGTCGCAGATGAAGAAGGTGCCGCTCGGCAGGACCAGCAGGTTCAACGCCGAGGGCGTCTTGACCCCTCGGGCCAGACCGATCACGTCAAGCACATGGCGCATATGCTTGTCATAGCGCCCGGTGATGCCGCAGATCAGCGCGTCAGCCTCCCCCCGCTTCAACATCAGCCCGGCAATCACGGTCGTATTGGTGCGCACCAGCAGCTTTGCGTGATCCGGTGAAACGCCGCGCCGCTCCATCATCTGATGGTAAAGTTTCCAGTATTCTGGATAACGCGGATCGGATTCGGGATTAACGATCGTCACATCGACGCCCGGCTTGAGGCGTAATCCCAATCTTTGAATGCGCGTTTCGATGACATCGGGCCGGCCGATCAGGATCGGACGGGCGATATGATCGTCAACCGCGACCTGAGCCGCACGCAACACGCGTTCATCCTCGCCCTCGGCATAGACCACCGATTTGATATCGCGCTTGGCCCGCTCGAACATCGGCCGCATGACCAGCCCGGAGCGGAAGACGAATTGCGTCAGATGATCCCGGTAGAGCTCAAAGTCTGCGATCGGCCTGGTCGCAACACCGCTTTCCATCGCGGCGCGTGCGACGGCGGGAGCCAGCTCCACGATCAATCTGGGATCGAAGGGCTTCGGTATGAGATATTCCGGGCCGAAGGTGAGCGACTGATCGGCATAGGCCTGCGCCACAATCTCCGACGGCTCAGCCATCGCCAGATTGGCGATCGCATGGACACAGGCGACCTTCATCGCCTCGTTGATCACCGTGGCGCCGACATCAAGCGCGCCACGGAAAATGAAGGGAAAACACAGGACGTTATTGACCTGGTTAGGGTAATCTGACCGCCCGGTGGCAATCACGGCGTCGGAGCGCACCGCCTTCACCTCCTCTGGCGTGATTTCCGGAGTCGGGTTGGCCAGCGCCATGATCAGGGGCGATGCCGCCATATCCGCGACCATGGCGGGCTTCAAGACACCAGGCGCAGAAAGGCCAAGGAAAATATCGGCGCCGGCGATCACGTCAGCCAGCGATCGTGCTGTCGTATCCTTGGCGTAGCGCTGCTTGCGCTTGTCCATCAATTCATTTCGGCCGGTATAGACCACGCCGATAATGTCGGTGACGATGATGTTCTCGATCGGCATGCCGAGATCGACGAGCAGATCGAGACAGGCAAGTGCTGCCGCACCCGCACCGGATACGACCAGCTTGACGTTCTTGATGTCCTTGCCGACGACACGCAGGCCGTTGATCATTGCCGCCGCGACAATGATCGCCGTGCCATGCTGATCGTCGTGGAAGACCGGGATGTCGAGCCTGGCGCGCAGCTTGGCCTCAACCTCGAAGCACTCCGGCGCCTTGATGTCTTCCAGGTTGATGGCGCCGAAAGTTGGTGCAAGGCTGGCGATAATGTCGACCAGCTTGTCGGGGTCAGGCTCATTGATCTCGATATCGAAGACATCGATACCGGCGAATTTCTTGAACAGGACGCCCTTGCCCTCCATCACCGGCTTTGCCGCCAACGGACCGATATTGCCGAGGCCCAGCACGGCCGTGCCATTGGTGATGACGCCAACCAGATTGGCGCGCGCAGTGTAGAGCGATGCGGCGTGTGGATCCTTGACGATCTCCTCGCAGGCGGCGGCCACTCCGGGGGAATAGGCCAAGGCCAGATCGCGCTGGTTGGCGAGCGGCTTGGTCGGGCTCACCTCGATCTTTCCAGGCGTCGGCAATCGATGATATTCGAGCGCCGCTTCGCGTAGGTCTTCGGCCATCAGGTTTCCTCTACCGCTCGGCTGGTTTGAGTTTTTTTATGGGGTAACAAGCCGTTACCTGACGTTATCCCGTGAAGCTGCCCTGTGCAAAGAGGCTTTGCAGTAAGAGCCATGCGCTTTTGTCAGGCCTGAACGGCTTAACTCCGCTCGCCATCCGCCAATTGCTGCAATACGCGGCCAAGCTCCGTCTTGCCGAGAGTCGTGGCGTAGCCGCGCAAGGCCGACGCATCGATGAAGCCGCGCCGGAACGCAACCTCCTCCGGACACCCTACCAGCATCCCCTGGCGGGACTGAATGGTCTGCACGTATGAGGCCGCCTGCATCAGGCTGTCGGGCGTGCCAGCATCAAGCCAGGCACAGCCGCGGCCCAACCGTTCGACGCGCAGCGACCCGGCCTGCAGGTAGACCCGGTTGACGTCCGTGATCTCCAGCTCGCCGCGGGCCGACGGTTTGATCCGCCGGGCGATATCGACGATCTGGCGATCATAGAAATACAGGCCGGTAACGGCCCAGTTGGAAGCCGGCACGGTGGGCTTCTCGGTAATCTCGATGGCCTTGCCATCCGCGTCGAAAGTGAGCACGCCATAGCGTTCAGGATCACGCACCTGGTAGGCGAAGATGGTCGCCCCTTCCGTTCTTGACGCGGTCTCCAGCAGAGTATTGGAGAGATTGCCGCCAAAGATCAGATTATCGCCCAGGATCAGCGCACAGGGATCGCCGGCGATCCATTCCTCACCGATCAGGAAAGCCTGTGCGATACCGTCGGGTGTGGGTTGCTCGGCATAGCTGAAGCGGCAGCCAAAGCGTGAGCCGTCACCGAGCAGGCGGCGGAACTGCGGCAGATCCTCGGGCGTCGAGATGACCAGGATATCCTGGATACCCGCCAGCATCAGCACCGAGAGCGGGTAATAGATCATCGGCTTGTCATAGACCGGCAGCAGCTGCTTGGAGGCCGCCAGCGTCATCGGGTGCATGCGCGTGCCCGAACCGCCTGCCAGAACGATACCCTTCATCTCAGAACCAACATTCTAAATTCCTCGAGCGCGACCATGGACTGACCGCTCACAGCCATAAAGACCCCTTTTCCGGCTGCTGTAAATTTAACTAATTGACAGATGTTCCTGTTTTGTTCTATTCCTCAACCATCAAATGGGGGAAGACGTCATGTTTCAGGTATCGATAACAACAGCACGCATCCTGGGCTTTGCCGGTCTCGTCGGCATGCCGGTGTCGGCGATCTTGTGCGAGCTCGCCTCGCTTGGTGGGGAACCAGGACAGTTTGCTGCGATGACTGCCTGGTTCCGTGTCTGCCAAGTGGTGACGGTCTTCACCGTGCCGTGGTTCCTGTTGGCGCCACGCCTCTTGTCGCTTCAGAACTCCCTGGCGATGCCCGCGAAGAATCCGCGCCTCGGACCATATTGCGGGGCGCCGACTCCGACGCCGGTACCGGTCCGAATCTCGTAGACCTGATCGAACAGGTTGACGATGTCGAAGCGAAGCTTGACGGCGCCGGCGTAAGGCAGGTCAAGATTCTGGGTAGCCCCCAGATTGATCTGCACGTAATCCGGCAGGCTGTTGCCGTTCGGATGATCGCTGTCACTGCGCAGGCCACTGCCGTAAAGCAGATCGGTGCTGAGGATCGTCTTGTCGATGCGATAGGAGGCGCCGGCCGAGCCCGTATAGGTCTGGTCATGGTCGAGATGGATGTAGTTCTGCGAGATATAGGCAAG
>CAIZEE010000283.1 GCA_903931835.1 uncultured Elstera sp. | reverse complement strand
TGAACGAATATTTCAACGGTATGTGCAAGATCATCTTCGAGCATGGCGGCACGGTCGATAAATTCATCGGTGACGCTGTCTTTGCGATCTTCAATGCACCGAAAGAAACGGAAGAGCACGCCCGCAACGCAGTTGCCTGTGCGCTGAAGCTCGACGGTTTCTGCTATTCCTTCTACCAAGATCAGATCGCCAGGGGGCGCCGCTTCGGCATCACTCGCATCGGCGTGCATTGCGGCTGGGCCAGTGTCGGCAATTTCGGCTCCGACGAACGGTTCGAATACACGGCTTTGGGCGATGCCGTGAACACGGCAGCCCGCCTCGAAGGCTTGAACAAGTATTTCGGTACTAGGCTGTGCGTCAGCGGCGGCACGCTCGGGGCTGAATTCGATCTACCGCATCGCCCACTCGGCCTGATCGTGCTGAAGGGCAAGACGGAGGCGCTGGAGATCGTCGAACCGCTGACCGACGAGCGTGCCGCGTCGGATTTCATAACGTCATACCGTGAGGCTTATGCGCTGCTGGAGAAGGGGGATCCCGCTGCCGAGCCGATCCTCCGCCAACTGGCGCAGCAGGAACCCGATGATGGTGCTGTGAAATTATATCTCGAGCGGATTGAGAGTGGGCTCATGAGCAACTATATCGAGATGCACGATAAATAGGATCATTCTCCTACCACTAGATATTGTGGAACGCCGGCCGGCTTGACGCTAGGCGACCGGCTACCTAGTGTAACACTCCAATCAACACAGAGGTTTGTCATGGCCAGTCCCAAGGCGGTTTCCGACGCCAATTTCGAAGCTGATGTCCTGAAATCGAGCGGCCCGGTTCTGGTCGATTTCTGGGCCGAATGGTGCGGCCCGTGCAAGGCGATCGCGCCGGCGCTGGAAGATCTGGCCCGCGACATGGACGGCAAAGTGACGGTCGCCAAAGTCAATATCGATGAGAACCCGGTCTCGCCGAGCAAATACGGCGTCCGCAGCATCCCGACGCTGATCCTGTTCAAGGATGGCAAGGTTGCCGCGACCAAGATCGGCGCCCTGCCGAAGAGCGCGCTGATTTCCTGGGTTCAGTCGGTTCTCTAGAGTGCGATCGTCTCAGGTTGCTTCAACCTGAGACGTGAATCGCCCTCTACTTCATACAGGTAGGGTCTGATTCACGGTTCAATTTGAACCGATCAGACCCTAATCGCCGTTCAGCGCTAACACAGCACCGGCGAGATAGAGCGATCCACAGATCAATATCCGCGTCGGTGCTGTCGCCATCTGGCTTAATGTCCCGATAGCGCTCGTGATGTCATTTCCCGGCTCTGCCTCGATACCGAGGGAGCGGGCGATGGCGGCGAGGGGCTCGGCCGGTATGCCGGGTGTGTCGCCGGGTACTTCCAGCGTTCTGAGGCGGCCGATATAAGGTGCGATCGGGCGCAGAAACTCAGCCGGGTCCTTGGTCTCCAGCATGCCGAAGACGAGATCGAGGCGCTTATCGCCCCAGCTCTTGACCGCTTCGGCCAAGGCAAGCCCGGCACTGGCATTGTGACCGCCATCAAGCCATAGCTCCTGGCCGTCCATCAGCATCGCAGGCAGCGTGCCGCTGGTCAGCCGCTGCAGCCGCGCCGGCCAGTCGACATTGCGCAATCCGGTCGCCATCGCATCCGGCGTCAGTGTGAAATGCTGGTTGAGCAGGCGCGCGCAAGCCACTGCTGTGGCGGCATTATCGTATTGATGAGGGCCGGCCAAACCAGGCCGTGGCATGATCAATTCGCCGCTGGCGTCACGATAGCGAAACCCGTCACTCGCGACGTCCAAATTCCATTCATGCCCAAGCCGGTGAAGCGGTGCTGCGATCTCGTGCGCCCGTGCGGCAATAACGCCACCGCCGATATCATCCTGCCGGCCAATGATCGCGGGAATGCCAGTTTTGAGAATGCCAGCCTTCTCAAAAGCGATTTCAGCGACCGTGTCGCCCAGATAATGCTGATGGTCGAGCGACACCGGCGTGATCGCGGTCAGCAGCGGTTGGTCGACGACGTTGGTTGCGTCTAGCCGTCCGCCCAGTCCGACCTCAAGCAGCAGCACGTCGGCCTTGTAGTCGGCGAAGGCGAGAAGCGCGGCGGCGGTGGTGATCTCGAACAGCGTGATCGGCTGGTCTTCGTTGACCCGCTCGCAATGCGCCAGAATCCTGGCCAGATCGATCTCGTCGATCGGTTGCCCCGCGATGACGATGCGTTCGTTGAAGCGCACCAGATGGGGCGAAGTATAGACATGGGCGCGATAGCCTGCGGCTTCGAACATCGCGCGCAGATAGGCGACCAGCGAGCCCTTGCCATTGGTGCCGGCGACGTGGATGACCGGAGGCAAGCGAGCCTCTGGATTGCCGAGCGCCGCCAAGATGCGATGCATCCGGGCCAGCGACAGGTCAATCATCTTGGGATGCAGCGCTTTTAGTCGGTCGAGCAGGACCGACGCGCTGATCACCTCATCCGGCAATTGGCGCAGCCAGTCTTGGTTGGGGCGATGCGCGTTGCAGCAGTGTGATCATGCGGGCCAGCATCGGCTTCAAATCATGGCGGGGTACGACTTTGTCGATCAGACCATGTTCCAGCAGATATTCCGCACGCTGGAATCCTTCGGGAAGCTTTTCGCGGATCGTCTCTTCGATCACGCGTGCACCGGCGAAGCAGATCAGGGCGCCGGGCTCGGCAATCGTAATGTCGCCCAGCATCGCGAAGGAGGCGCTGACGCCGCCGGTCGTAGGATCCGTCAGCAGCACGAGATAGGGCAGGCCTGCCTCCTTGACCAGCGACACCGCAATCGTCGTGCGCGGCAATTGCATCAGCGACAGGATGCCTTCCTGCATTCTGGCGCCACCGGAAGCGGGGACAACGATTAGTGCGGCACCGCGTTCAACGGCAACGCGCGCCGCCGTCAGCAGGCCTTCGCCAACCGCAATACCCATCGACCCGCCCATGAACTCAAAATCAAAAGCGGCGACGACGGCCGGCATGCCGCCAAGCGCTCCAGAGCCAACGACCAGCGCGTCGTGCTCCTGACCCTTCGCCTGGGCGTCCTTCAGGCGGTCGGCATAACGCTTGCTGTCGCGGAATTTCAGCGGGTCGGCGACGACCTTGGGCATGGCGACGCGCGTGTAGCCTTCGTCGAGCAACAGATCGAGGCGGCGCACCGCCGGCAGGCGCATATGATGGCCGCAATGGGTGCAGACCCTGAGATTGGCTTCGAGATCGCGGTTGAACACCATGGCGCCGCAGCTCGAGCATTTTGCCCAGAGATTTTCCGGCACTTCCGTATTGCGTTTGACCAGCGCCCTGATCTTCGGGCGGACGAAATTGGTCAACCAATTCATTATCGATACTCCTTCCTGATCGATCAGGCAGCAGAGGCGGGGCCGTTGACTTCGGCCAGGATCCGAGACGCGGCTTCCGCCGGATCGTCTGCCTCGGTAATCGGCCGGCCAATCACCAATATATCCGCCCCTAATCGAACCGCATCGCTTGGGGTGACAACGCGCTTTTGATCCTGCGCCAAGCTCCAGCTAGGCCGTAACCCAGGCACCACCATCAAGGGCTCTACGCCTAAGCGCCGGCGCAGCAGAGCGATTTCGCGCGCCGAGGAAACGATGCCGGCGAGCCCTGCCTCGACGGTGAGATCGGCAAGCTTCGCCACCTGATCGGCAACGGGACCGACTTGTCCGATTTGCGAAAGGTCATCCTCGCCCAGGCTGGTCAGCACGGTCACGCCAACGATTTTTGGCGGCGTCGTGTGGCTATCCGCACCCTCATGCGCGCCATCCAGGGCTGCCCGCATCATGGCGAGACCGCCGCCAGCATGGACCGTCGTGATTTCAACGCCAAGTGACGCCACCGCACGCATAGCGCCGGCAACGGTATTGGGGATGTCATGCAGCTTGAGATCGAGGAAGATCGGCAGGCCCAATTCCTGGATTTGCCGAACACCGATCGGACCGTTTGCGGTGAAAAACTCCAGTCCGAGCTTCAGCCCATCAACAACGCCAGCCAAGGCGCGACCGATCTCGCGCGCTCGGGCGAAGTCAACCGTATCGATCGCGCAGAAAAGGCGAGGCGGGCGGAGCTGGGGCATCAGGCTTCCACGCTCAGCTATGCGGTGTTTCCGGCTCGACGCTCTCGGCTTCACCCTCTGCCATCTGGTCGTCGTGGCCAGACCCATTGCCGCTGGCCTGAGCGTGATCGACACCGCCGCCGTGACCATTGCCATTGCCATTGCCGTTATAGGCGCCGTTTGGCTGCGGCTGGCCATTGCCGGCGGCCTGTTCGTCGCCTTCATAACCGTCGCGCGGGGTCGGGCTGGCATAGGGCTGGCCGTCATTATTGGCGTTGATGATGCGGTAGTAGTGCTCGGCATGCTGGAAATAGTTTTCCGCCGCGATCCGATCGCCGGCCGAGCTCGCATCACGGGCAAGCGCCAGATATTTCTCGTAGACCTGAAACGCGTTGCCGCGAACCCGAACCTCCGGACCATTGCTGTCGAAGGTTTGATGGCGCAAGGGCACGTTCTGGCGGCGCTGGCCGCCATTATTCATCGAACCGCCGCCACCGCCACCTTGTCCTTGACCGCCGCCTTGTCCTTGGCCGCGCCCGCGCTGCCGCTTCACGTGGGGACCCTGTCTCATGGTATCTTTGGCTTTACTGTCATTTGCACGGGTGACGCGCTTTTCGGCCTATTCAGCGCGCTGCCGACTATAGCGGCAGCATGAATACGTCCGGTATCCCGGCTCAGCTTCTCAAAGACGCGCACTTCGCGTCCCGGACAGCCACGTCACAGTCCGCAAGCTAGACCGAATGGCGGCGTATTCCAACGTTTATTTTTGCGCGACCAGCACACGGTCGTGAGCTGCCAGATCCCGAACCGGTGGTTCCACGACAAATCCATGATCCGCCAATAGTTTTGTCACGGCTGCTGCTTGGTCGTAGCCAATCTCAAACACAACGAAGCCGCCGGGCTTTAGAAGCAGGGCCAAGCGCGCGGTAATCGACCGATAGCAGTCCAACCCGTCTTCGCCGCCGTCAAGCGCCGTCGGCGGATCATAGCGCAGTTCTGGTTCCAGCCCGGCAAGCAGGTTGGTGGCGATATAAGGCGGGTTGGAGATCACGACATCGACGGGCTTCAGCCGCCGTGTTGCCCAATCGCCGGCAATAAAATCGGCGCGGTCGGCAAGATGCAGTTGCTCGGCATTTAGCCGGGCCAGTTTGACGGCCGCGCGCGAACGGTCGAGCCCTGTGCCGCTGGCATTCGGGCGTTCCGACAGAATAGCCAGAAGCAGGCAGCCGCTGCCGGTGCCGAGGTCGAGGATAGTGGCCGCACTATCTGGCGCCAGGCGCTGGCACACGGCCTCAACCAGCGTTTCGCTATCCGGCCTAGGGTCTAGGGTCGCCCGGCCGACCGCGAAGGTGAGGCTCCAGAATTCCCGCTCTCCCACGATACGCGAGACCGGTTCGCGCTTCAGGCGCCTGCGAATCAGCCGATTAACCGTGATGATCTGATCGGGATCGAGGGGGCGGGGGCGCGATAGCCGCAAATCATCCGGCGCGATTCCCAACACCGACGCGACCAGCATCCGCGCATCAAGTGCTGCCGACGCAATCCCAGCCTCCGCAAAGCACTGCGTAGCTGCTCTCAGCAGCGAAGCAGTGTCAGGCGAGGTCGCCAAGCCTTGCCGCCTCGTCTTCCGAGATCAGCGCCTCGACCAATTCATCCAGCGCTTCGCCGGCGAGCACCCGGTCGATCTTGTAGAGCGTCAGATTGATGCGGTGATCGGTCACGCGGCCTTGCGGGAAGTTATAGGTGCGGATGCGCTCCGACCGGTCACCGCTGCCGACCTGGCTTTTGCGACTCTTGGCCCGTGCATCATCCTGGCGCTGGCGTTCGGCGTCGTAGATGCGCGCGCGCAGGATTTTCAGCGCCTTGGCCTTGTTCTTGTGCTGCGATTTCTCGTCCTGCTGCTGCACCACGATGCCGGTCGGCAGATGGGTGATGCGCACCGCGCTGTCGGTCGTATTGACCGACTGGCCGCCTGGCCCGCTGGAGCGGAACACGTCGATGCGCAGGTCCTTTTCCTCGATATGAATATCGACTTCCTCGGCCTCCGGCAGGACGGCCACGGTCGCGGCGGAGGTGTGGATACGGCCGCTGCTTTCGGTTTCCGGCACACGCTGGACGCGATGCACGCCGGATTCAAATTTCAGACGCGCGAACACGCCACGGCCGTTGATCGAGGCGCTCGCTTCCTTGACGCCGCCCAGACCGGTATCGGCGACATCGAGCAGTTCGAATTTCCAGCCATGCAGTTCGGCATAGCGCTGATACATGCGGAATAACTCGGCGGCGAACAATGCTGCCTCATCGCCACCGGTGCCGGCGCGGACTTCCAGAATGGCGCTTTTCTCGTCGGCTTCGTCCTTGGGCAGCAACGCCACCTTGACCTCGCGGTCGAGTGTGGTCAGGCGCGCCTTCAGATCGTGAAATTCTTCTTCGGCCAGCGACTTCATTTCGGGGTCGCTGTTATCCGCCATCATGGCGATGACGGCATCCAACTGGTCGCGCATGGTTCGCCATTCCGTGATACGCGCCACGACCGGGACCAGATCGGAATATTCCTTCGAAAGCCGTGCGAATTCTTGGACATCGCGTTCGCCTTCGCGCGCCAGTAAGTCGCCAAGCTCGCTATGGCGTTGGACCATGCGGTCGAGATTATCTTCAAAACTCACGATTTAACGTCCGTCAGCAGGGCGGGCAGGCGCTGGGCCAACTCGGCAATCGGCACGATGGTCTGGCTGCCGGTATCGAGCAGCCGCACCGCGATTGATCCCGATGCAAGCTCATCATCGCCCATAATAAGCGCCGCTAGCGCATTGATTTTATTGGCGCGTGCCAGCCGCTTCTTCAGATTGCCGCTATGGCTCTGCTCCACCGTGAAGCCGGCGCGCCGCAGATCGCGGCCAAGCGCCAGGCAGCGCAACTCCGCAGCCTCTCCGAGCGGCGCCAGCACCAGCGGTCGCGGTGGTGGCGGCGGTTCGGCGATCATCAGCGCCAAGCGTTCAACGCCGGAAGCCCAGCCGATGCCGGATATCGTCGGCCCGCCCATCTCTGCAATCAGCCCGTCATAGCGGCCGCCAGCCATGACCGTGCCTTGCGTGCCGAGATCCTGGGTCACGAACTCGAAGGTTGTGTGGCAGTAGTAATCAAGGCCGCGCACGAGCCGTGGCTCCAGATGATAGGCGATACCGAGCGCGTCCAATCCAGCCTTGACGCTGGCGAAGAAATCCTTCGCCTCGGTCGTCAGCGAATCGCCGAACAGCGGAGCGCTCGCCACCAGTTGGCGATCGCCCTCATCCTTGCTATCGAGAATCCGCAAAGGATTGCGCTCAAGGCGGGTCAGGCTGTCAGCGCTCAAGCGATCCTTATAGGCGCTGAAATACTCGATCAGCGTCGCGCGGTAAGCGGCGCGGCTTTCTGTGTCGCCGATGGTGTTGAGATCAAGCCGCGTGCGCTCCAGCAACCCGAGTTCGGAGAGGATATCCGCACCACAGGCAATCACCTCGACATCGGCGAGCGGCTGGTCGACGCCGATCAACTCGATGCCGATCTGGTGGAATTGCCGATACCGGCCCTTTTGCGGGCGTTCGTAGCGGAACATCGGGCCGTAATAGAAGAAACGCTGGGGCAGGGATTGGGTCAGCGCGTTCGACACGATGGCACGGGCGACGCCGGCCGTGTTTTCGGGGCGCAAGGTCACCTGTTCGCCGTCACGATCCGCAAAGGTGTACATCTCCTTCGACACGATGTCGGAGGTCTCGCCGATCGAGCGCGCAAACACTTCGGTGAATTCGAAGATCGGTGTCGCCATGGCTTCGAAGCCGTAACGGCCGGAAATAGCACGCGCAGCCTCGGCGACGACGCGGTGACGGCGCTCGTCTTGCGGCAATAGATCATGCGTGCCCCGAACGGGCTGTAGCGTCGCCACGGAATTCTCCTGATGGTGCCGGAAGGCGGGCGAGGGCGGCAAATCCGCCCTGCCAAATCCTAGTCGGCGGCTTCGGCCTTATGTTGCTCGATCTGAGCGGCCTTCTTTTCGATCATCTCGACCAGATGGTCAACGATGTCGGCGTTCTTCAGGCGATGATCGGGCAGGCCCGCGACATAGACCTGATGCGTGTCGTTGCCGCCGCCGGTGAAGCCGATATCGGTCTCACGCGCTTCGCCCGGGCCGTTGACGACGCAGCCGATCACCGAGACGGTCATCGGCGTCGTGATATGGGCGAGGCGTTCTTCCAGCTTCGCGACCGTGCCGATCACGTCGAAATTCTGCCGTGCGCAGGACGGGCAGGCGATGACGTTGACGCCGCGATGGCGCAAATTCAGCGCCTTCAGCATGTCGAAGCCGACGCGCACTTCCTCAACCGGATCGGCCGAGAGAGAGACGCGGATCGTGTCGCCAATGCCGGACCACAGCAGCATGCCCATGCCGATCGAGGATTTGACCGTGCCGCTACGCAAACCGCCGGCCTCCGTCACGCCGACATGCAGCGGATAGTCGCAAGCCTCGGCCAGGCCCTGATAAGCGGCAACCGCCAGGAACACGTCGGACGCCTTGCAGCTGATCTTGAACTCGAAGAAGTCGTTGTCTTCCAGGATGCGCGCGTGGTTCAAGGCGCTTTCAACCATCGCCTCGGGGCATGGCTCGCCATAGCGCTCCAGCAATTCCTTCTCCAGGCTGCCGGCATTGACGCCGATGCGCATGGAGCAGTTATGGTCCTTCGCCGCCTTGATGACTTCGCGCACACGGTCGGCACTGCCGATATTGCCGGGATTGATGCGCAGGCAGGCAGCACCGGCCTCGGCCGCTTCAATGCCGCGCTTATAGTGGAAATGAATATCGGCAACGATTGGGATATTGGCGCCGCGCACGATGTGCTTCAGCGCCGCAGTCGACTCTTCGTCGGGGCAGGAGACGCGGACGATATCGCAACCGGCGGCCTCAAGGGCGCGGATTTGCGCCAGTGTCGCTTCGACATCGGTCGTCAGCGTGTTGGTCATCGACTGCACCGTGATCGGCGCATCGCCGCCGACCGGCACATTGCCGACCATTATCTTGCGGCACTTGCGACGGTCGATATCACGGTAGGGGCGAACACTCATCTTGGCCGATCCTTCAGGCTATTCAGCGAATTGCCCGTAAAATGCGCCCGCGCCAAGCGGATATCAAGTGAAGTTGATGCCGCGCCGGGCTGCGCAGATGGCTTAATCGGCCGCTGCCGCCTGATGAAAGCGGCGGACGCCGTCGATCACGCGTTCGATCTGCTGATTGGTCAGCTCGGGATACATCGGCAGCGACAGGATCTGATCCGACAGGGATTCAGCCGCTGGCAGCTTGGTCGCCCCGAAACGCTCGCTATAGGCCGGGTGGTGGTGGACCGGCAGCGGGTAATGGATGCCGGCAATAATGTCCTGCTGGGCAAGCCAGGCCTTCAACTGATCGCGATTGCGCGTGCGGATGACATAGAGGTGATACACCGCCTCACAGCCGGGCTGGACCGACGGCGTGATCATCGGCAGGTCGACGAAGGCGTTGTTATAGCGCTGCGCAATCTTGCGGCGCTTGGCGTTATCCTGGGCGAGGTAGCGCAGCTTGACACGCAGAACCGCCGCCTGAACTTCGTCGAGCCTGGAATTGAAGCCCGGAATTTCGCTGAGCTGCCGATCGCGCCAACCATATTGGCGCAGCAGGCGCAGCTTTTCGGCTAGCTTGGCGTCGCTGGTGACAATGATGCCGCCATCGCCAAGCGCACCCAGATTTTTGGTCGGATACAGGCTGAAGCAGCCGACGCGGCCGATCGTGCCGACCTGGCGGCCGGACCACATGGCCCCATGCGCCTGGGCGCAATCCTCAACGATCTCAAGATTATACTTGGTCGCGAGCTCGAGCAGGGGGCCCATATCGACCGGATGGCCGTAGAGGTGAACCGGCAGGATGGCGCGCGTCTTGGGCGTAATCGCCGCCTCGACCTTCGACGGATCAAGGCCGAAAGTAGCCAAGTCGATATCAACGAAAACCGGGGTGGCGCCGGCCATCTCAATGGCGGCAGCGGTGGCGACGGCGGTATGCGCGGTCGTGATCACTTCATCGCCGGCACCAATGCCAAGCGCGCGCAACGACAGATGCAGCGCATCCGTGCCGTTCGCAACGCCGATCGCATAAGCGGCACCGGTGAAGGCGGCGAATTCTTCTTCAAACGCCTTGACCTCATCGCCCATGATGTAGACATGGCCGTCGAGGACGCGCTGAATTGCGGCATCGATCTCGACATGACGGGCGCGGTAGGAGGCACTGGGACGGGCGAAATAAACCGGCTCACGAGGGACCAGATAGGGACGCTCTTTAGTCGGACGCGGCGCCGATACATCGCCGATTTTTGCGTCCAGATTGACCAGTGTCATTTTCTTGAACCTTCCGCACCGAGGCATGCTCTTTGGCACTTTTGATGAATCGTCTATGCCAAATTACACAGGACAGTTACAGCATTCGCGCCGTTAGTGAACTTAAACTTCCGTAATGTGTGCGGAGTGCTCGGCGACGGGGCTTTGGTTGTCGGAAATGCTGTGCTAGTGAAGCGCCAGTCGGCGAGACTGGTCGACCGTCTCGCTACCGATGGAAACGATGCCAATCTTATTCGACCTGCCGTATTACGTGGTTTATTCGCTTTTTGGCGCGTCGTCCGCAGCATTGGCGAAGGCGTCTTTGCACCACGCGTTGAAACGCCACTATGCGCCGGCGCTGTTGCGGTTTGCTGCGGCTTGTTGCTGCCTTGGCGCGTCATTGTCGCTGCTGCTATTTCTGCTCCATCGCACCGACATGTCGGTCATGGTGCCAACTTCGGTCGGGCTTAGCCTGATGATCTCCTCGATCATCTCAATCGTGCTGCTGAAGGAACATATCGGGCTGTCCAAGATCGCCGGCATGGTCCTGATCGCGATCGGCGTTGCCTTACTGTCGGGCGCAAGATAATGCCGCCAGCCCTTGATATTGTTATCTATTTCATGGCGGCCTTGCTGTCTTCGGTCGGCCTGTTTTTGATCAAGAGCTTCCTGAACGTTCATCCGCTTAGCTGGGATATGCCGCCGCTGGAATTGCTGCCGCTGGCTGGTGCTTTCATCGTCTATCTCTCCGGGCTCGGCTCCTGGTTGGTAGCGTTGCATCGCAATCCGCTATCGACCGCCTATCCAATCGGTATCGGGCTTTCGCTCGCGAGCTCGACCACGATCGCTATTCTGGCGCTGGGGGAACCGCTTGGTCCGGCGAAGTTCTTTGGCGTCAGCTTTATCTTGTTGGGCGCCATTTTTATCGGGCGGCATCATGAATAAGCCGGTCGATCGGATCACGCTGCGTCGGCCGGATGACTGGCATGTCCATCTGCGTGATGGCCCAATGCTGCAGGTGGTCGCGGGATACACGGCACGCCAGTTCGCCCGCGCTATCGTCATGCCCAATCTGACGCCGCCGGTGACGACGGCCGTTGCGGCTGCCGCCTATGCCGCGCGTATCCGGGCAGCCCTGCCGCCAGACAGCGATTTCCAGCCGCTGATGACCTGCTATCTGACCGATACGCTCGAAGCCGATGAAGTTGAGCGCGGTTGGCAGCAGGGCGCCTGGGTTGCGGCCAAGCTGTACCCGGCGCATGCAACAACGAATTCGGCCCACGGCGTCACCAATCTCGATGCGATCGCTCCCGTGCTGGAGCGCATGCAGCGCATCGGCATGGTGCTGGCGGTTCATGGCGAGGTGACAGACCCGGCGGTCGATGTCTTCGACCGCGAGGCGGTGTTTATCGAACGCTCGCTGATCCCGCTGACCGAACGCTATCCCGAGTTGAAGATCGTTTTCGAGCACATTACGACTGCCGAAGCTGCGGACTTCGTGCTGAGCCGGCCGCACCACCTGGGTGCGACGGTCACCGCGCACCATCTAGCAATCAATCGCAACGCGATGTTCCAGGGCGGCATCCGTCCGCATCATTACTGCCTGCCAGTCGCCAAGCGCGAACGGCATCGCTTGGCGCTAGTCAAAGCCGCAACCAGCGGCGATGCGCGGTTCTTTCTCGGCACTGACTCAGCGCCGCATCTGGCGCGGGACAAGGAAAGCGCGTGCGGTTGCGCCGGCTTGTTCACGGCGGCGTCCGCGATCGAGCTTTATGCCGAAATCTTCGATGCGGCGGGCGCGATCGACAAGTTCGAGGCGTTCGCCAGCTTGAACGGACCAGCGTTTTACGGCCTGCCGGTCAATGCCGGCACGGTCACGCTAGAACGCAGCCCATCGGCAGTACCGGCACGGATCGACGCGCTCGACAATTACGTCGTGCCCTTCCGGGCGGGTGAGAGCCTATCGTGGAGGATGGCCTGACTCATCGGGTTCAACTCGAACGAACCGCGTCGTTCCGAATCCAGCCAAGTTGAAATCTATCTCCAGCAAATTGTTCTCGTCGAGCAAGAGATATATGACCCCCGTTTCATATCGGATGACCTCGATAATTGGGTAGCTGGGCCGGGATAACACGGCACGGGTCCTGTCGATCTCAGCCTGAACGTCTTTCGGCCTCGGCACTATCGCCGCATCTGCGGCTGCTTCGATGTCCTTCACAAGTTGCTCGATGCCTGTCCGGTCCAGCGTTCGGCAATCCCACGATTCGACTCTCGCGTCATTAAGGCTCGCAAGCTCTGCCCTCGGGACGAGAGGAGTGACTGTGGGTTCGTCGTCTTTCGCTCGCCGTTCCGCCCTCAGGAACGAAAAATAACCGGGCCTGATCGTCATCGTATTGCCGTCGTCGTCATGCCATTGCCCGGAGAACGGAATCACCTCAGTTGAATGCGCATCGACGCATTCCTTTGCTACGCCGTTGCGAGCGGCCAAAAAGCCGGTGAGAACAAGGGTGAACAGGCGAAGACGACTCACGGCGAAACCCGATCCTTTGAAATCGTTCGATACATCGTAGCAGATCGATGATCGACCGGGCATGGCCTCAGACCGCTAGCCACTTGATGCTGGCACGCGCTTTCGGCCTATCGAGTGCCAGTTTCAGTTCGCCAAGCAATGCCTCAATCGTTTCCTCGATCTGCCAAGGCGGGTTGATCAGGATGAGCCCGGAACCATTCAGTTTCTCTGGCTCGTCGACCGCTTCCGGCAGAAATTCGACCGCCAACACCTTGCCGAAAACGCCCAACTCGGCATGGAAACGATCGATCTGCGCGCGATCCTTGATCGGGTACCACAGCGCATATTGCCCGGTCGGCCAGCGCTTCCAGGCGAGCGTCATGCCGTCGATCAAATGGCGGAATTCCTCACGATCCTCGTAGGGCGGATCGATCAGCACCAGGCCGCGGCGTTCGGGTGGCGGCAGGAAGGCCTTTAGCGCGGCATAGCCATCGCCATGGTGGAAGGCGAGGTTGGGCGTTCTTGGCAGCGTGGTTCGCAGGGTCTGGTAGTCGTCCGGGTGCAACTCGCACAAGACCAGACGATCTTCGGGCCGCTTCAGGCTGGAAGCGATCGCCGGCGATCCTGGATAGAATCGGATAGCGGGCTCGGAGTTAAACCGCCTGACGACATCGAGATAGGATGACAGGATCGGACCAGGCGAGGATACCTCTGCCAGCCGTCCGATGCCCGGATGCGCTTCGCCGGTTTTGAGCGCTTCCTCACCCGCCAGATCGTACAGCCCAATCCCGGCATGGGTATCGAGCAGGAACCACGGTTTTTCTTTCACCTTCAGCCGCTCGATCAGCAGCATCAGAATGGCGTGCTTCAGCAGATCGGCGATGCCGCCCGCATGATAGGCGTGACGGTAATTCACGGCCGCAGGACCGGCTGTTTAGGCTTCCAGGCCATCGGCAAGCGTCAGCCAGCGGAGTTCCGCCTGTTCCAGCGCACGGGCGATGTCGGCTTGCTCCTTGCTGAGCGCGGTGATGCGCGCCGGCGCCTGATGAATCGCCGGATCGGCCAGGTCGCGCTCCAAGCGGGCCTTATCGGCGCTCAAGCGCGCTACCAGAGCCTCGGTTTCACGGATCTGGCGGCGCAGCTCGGCTGGTGGCTTCTTGGGCTTCGGCGCATTCTTCTGCTTTGGCTCGCCGCCCTGTGCCGCTGCACGGACGCCGCCCAGAACCAGCTTCTTGTAATCGTCGACATCGCCATCGAACGGCTTTGCCGTACCGTCGGCCACCAGCCAAAGCCGGTCAGCTACCAGCTCGACCAGATGCCGATCATGGCTGACCAGGATGACGGCGCCGGCATAGGTGGTCAGCGCTTCGATCAGCGCCTCGCGCGCCTCAATATCGAGATGGTTGGTCGGTTCGTCGAGGATCAGCAGGTTTGGCGCGTCATGGGTGATCAAGGCCAAGGTCAGCCGCGCCTTCTCGCCGCCCGACAGCGCGCTGATCAGAACATTGGCGCGGTCCTGACCGAAACCGAACTGGCCGAGGCGTCCGCGCACTTGCGGTTCGCGCGCATCGGGCATCAGCCGCGCCATTTGCTGGAAGGGTGTCTCGGTCAATTCCAGCTCATCGACTTGATGCTGCGCGAAGTAGCCGACTTTGAGTTTGCCGGATGCCGATCGTCCGCCGGCCTCGGCATTCAGCCTGCCAGCGAGCAGCTTGACCAAAGTCGATTTGCCATTCCCGTTCGCGCCGAGCAGCACAATCCGGTCATCGGGATCGACGCGCAGATCGAGGCCGCGCAGGATCGGCTTGCCCGGCGCATAGCCGACGGCGGCGTGATCGAGGGCGATCAGCGGTGCAGGCAGCGGGGCTGGTTCGGGGAAATTGAAGCGCACCGCCTGATCGCGCATCGCGGCGGCGATCGGCTCCATGCGCGCCAGCGCCTTGACTCGGCTCTGTGCCTGGCGCGCCTTGCTGGCTTTGGCCTTGAAGCGATCGACGAAGGCCTGCATGTGCTTGCGCGCGGCTTCCTGCTTTTCGCGCATCGATTCGGTCTGCGCCAGACGTTCGCGGCGCGTGCGCTCGAAGGTGTCGTAGGAGCCCGAGTAGAGAATGAGTTTCTGGTTTTCGAGATGCAGGATGCCGGTCGCGACCGAGTTCAGGAAGTCGCGGTCATGGCTGACCATGACGAGGGTTTTCGGATAGGCCTTGAGAAACCCTTCGAGCCACATCGCGGCTTCGATATCGAGATGGTTGGTCGGTTCGTCGAGCAGCAGGAGATCGGGTTCTACGAACAAGGCAGCTGCCAGCGCTACGCGCATGCGCCAGCCGCCTGAATAACTCGATATCGGGCGGAGCTGCTGTTCGGCATTGAAGCCAAGACCGGCCAGGATGATGGCGGCGCGGGCAGGGGCCGCGTGCGCCTCGATGTCGAACAGCCTGGTCTGAATGTCGGAAATGCGTTCGGGATCGGTCGCATGCTCGGCCTCGTCGAGCAATTGCGCCCGCTCGGTATCGGCCGCCAGCACGATGTCGATCGGTGTTTCATCGCCGCTTGGCGTTTCCTGCGCGACCATGCCGAGCTTGGCAGCCCGCGGCATGGCAATCGAGCCGCCATCGGGTTCGATCTCGCGAGCGATCAGCTTCAACAAGGTGGATTTGCCGGTGCCGTTGCGCCCGACCATGCCGATGCGGTGGCCATCGGCGATCTGGACGGTCGCCCGATCGATTAAAGTGCGGCCGGCGATGCGGTAGACAAGATCTGTAATATCAAGCATGCGCGCTCAATATCACATCTTCGCAGTGCAGCGAAACCGCTGAGGCTGGCGCAAACTGACGCGGGGGACGAGGGATTGGTGCCGGTATCGGCAGAAGTCAAAGGCGGATGATCATGCCTTCGCGCGCAACGAACGCATTGCGCCAGAGATTAGTGACGGAGGCTTCCACCTCCCGCATGATATCGTCGGTGTGGTCGGGATCGTGGTGAAACACGGCATAGCGCTTTACATTGGCGGCCTTGCTGAGACGCACGCCTTGCTGCCAGGTCGAGTGTCCCCAGCCGACCTTCTTCACATATTCCTCGTCACTATAGGTTGAGTCATAAATCAAGAGATCGCAGTCCTTGATAAAGGCCAGGATATCCTGATCGAGCGTACCGGCCTCGTGCTCGACATCGGTGACGTAACATACGGCGCGACCGCCCGATTCGATACGATAAGCCGACGCGCCATTGGGATGGTTGAGCGGGATGGTCTTAACCAAGACATCGGGACCCAGCATGAAGGTGGTGCCGGCAGCGAAATCATGGAAGCTTGTGACGCCGCTCATCGCCTGAACCGGGACGGGGAATAGCGGGTCACCCAGAACCTGATCGAACACGCGCCTGACACCGCCGGTCGGCGTCAAATTGCCGGCCATCACGGTCAGCGAGAAATCGCCGCTCCAAACCGGGCCAAAGAAAGGAAATCCCAGGATATGATCAATATGGGCATGGGACAGAAGCAATGTTGCGGACGTTACACCGCGTCGCATCATATCCTTGCCGAGTGCGAAAATACCGGTTCCAGCATCAAGGATTATTATTTGCCCAGCCGCTTCAACCGTCACGCAACTTGTATTGCCGCCGAAGGCTAAGTGATCCGGAGTGGGGCAAGGCAAACTGCCGCGAACCCCCCAAAAAGTAACGTCTACCGTCATCCCGGCGCTGAGCCTCTATCGAGTATCAAAAATTAATCCACGTCGATGCGCCAATCTATCCATAACTCTAGAGAAAATGATAGTCATTCGAAATTGGAACTTCCTTCCTCTTCCGGAAAATCATGATCTCGGAGTCGTTTGGATGCGGTATCGCGCGGCACTTACATACCGCGACTGCATCCGACCAGGCCAATGTAATCGCTAAACCTTACGACATTGTGTGATCCAAGTTCTGGACAAGGCGCTCAAAGAATTGCTCGGTCGACAGCCAGGGTTGCTCAGGTCCGATAAGCAGCGCCAAATCCTTGGTCATGTAACCATGCTCGACGGTGTCGACACAGACATGCTCCAGAGTCTCCGCGAAGGCCTTGACGTCGGGCGAGCCATCGAACTCACCGCGATACCATAATCCACGGCTCCAGGCGAAGATCGACGCGATTGGATTGGTCGAGGTCGGACGACCGGCCTGATGTTCGCGGAAATGGCGCGTCACCGTGCCGTGCGCGGCTTCGGCCTCGATGATGCTGCCATCGGGCGTCAGCAGGACGGAGGTCATCAGGCCGAGTGATCCGAAGCCTTGGGCTACCTCGTCAGACTGCACGTCGCCATCATAATTCTTACACGCCCAGACGAAGCCGCCATGCCATTTCAGCGCCGACGCGACCATGTCGTCGATTAGCCGATGCTCATAGACTATGCCTTTGGACTTAAACGCGTCCTTGAACTCCGCCTCATAGATTTTCTGGAAGATATCTTTGAAGCGGCCGTCATAGGCTTTCAGGATCGTGTTCTTGGTCGACAGATATAGCGGCCAGCTGCGCTGCAGCGCATAATTGAAGCAGGATTTGGCAAAGCCCTCGATCGACTCGTCGAGGTTGTACATGCCCATGCCGACGCCGGAGCCTGGGAACTGGAAAACCTCCCAATCGAGCGTCTCGCCGCCGTCATCGGGCACGAATTTCATGGTCAATTTGCCGGGACCTGGCACCAGGAAATCGGTCGCTTTGTATTGATCGCCAAAGGCGTGGCGGCCGATCACGATCGGCTTGGTCCAGCCGGGGATAAGCCTCGGCACGTTCTGGCAGATAATCGGCTCGCGAAAGACCGTACCGCCCAGAATGTTGCGGATCGTGCCGTTCGGCGACTTCCACATCTTCTTCAGATTGAATTCCTTCACCCGCGCCTCATCGGGGGTGATCGTCGCGCATTTGACGCCGACGCCGTATTTCTTGATCGCCTCGGCTGCGTCAACAGTCACCTTATCGGCCGTCGCGTCGCGCGCCTCGATCCCCAGATCGTAATATTTCAGGTCGATATCCAGATAGGGGGTGATCAGACGATCGCGGATCATCTTCCAGATGATGCGGGTCATTTCATCGCCGTCGAGTTCGACGATGGGGTTGACGACTTTAATCTTTGCCATGATTCACATTCCCGCAATTCGTACCGTTCGGGCGCCAGAATAGCAGCAGAATGCTGCGGCGCAAGGAAGGTATCCCTATCCAAGCACGGTCAAGTTTGGTCCTTCGACCTCGGGCAGCGCATCGAGGGCATCGAATAAACCCGTCACCGTATCGGCCTTGTCCCACAGCCGCCTGGTCGCCGGGCGGGCGAATTTCTGGTCCAGCAGGTGGTTCAGCAAATCCGTCAGTTTCTGCCAATACCCGGCGCAATCGAGCAGATAGATAGGCTTGTCGTGCAGGCCGAGCTGTCGCCAGGTCAGGATTTCGAAGAACTCGTCGAGTGTGCCGAAACCGCCGGGCAACACGACGAACCCGTCGGACAAATCGGCCATCAGCTGTTTCTGCTCATGCATCGTGGCGACCACCATCAGCTCGCCGATAACCGACTGTTCGACCTCGCCGATTTCGGCACGCTCCAGGAATTCAGGAATAATGCCCACGACATTGCCGCCGGCCGCGTGGCAAGCCTCGGCCAGCAATCCCATCAGGCCAACGCGCCCACCGCCATAGACCAAGGTCACACCGCGTTCAGCCATCGTGCGGCCAAGATCAATCGCCGCCTGGCGATACCGGTTATCAACATCGCCTGAAGAGCCGCAATAGACGCAAAGTGCGGTCGGTTTAGTCATTGGTCCTGCTATCCTCTCTTGATGAAATCGCCCGGTCGGGCCATCTCTGATGGGCTCTCGCTCTGCTCAGACGCGTCCCCGTGGTCGTTCATGCTAAAGCGAAATACACGACCCTGCGATCACATTTCGTTCCCAATGACTTGAACATAGGACAGCTTCTCATGGGTCGGACGCTTTTCCTGTCGATCACAATCCAATGAAATGATGGCTATTGTGACAAAGCTGACCGGTACGGGCCGATGACATTGAGCCGTGCTCGTCTCACCGAAATCCTGCGGCGGCGTTCAATGCTGGGTGCCGCCGCTGCGATTATGGTTGCTGTGGGTATCGGCGGAGGTCTCCTTTGGCATCATCCCGTGATCCTATCAGATCCCAACAGGGCTGGTCTGAGCGGCGGCAAAGCCGGCAATGATGAGACGGCTATAGGGTTGCCATCCGACCCTGCGGCCACCAGCCAAGCGTCTGGCCTTGATGCGCCCAGCGTGCCGCCGGTTCCCGACCAATGCAATTTTGCGACCGTACGCATCGATCCAACCGGCCATGCGGTGATCGCGGGACGTGCCGAGCCCTCGGCCCTGGTGATGATACGCGATGGATCGCACCCGATCGGTCAGGCGAGCGCTGATGCTTTGGGCGATTGGCTGGTTTTGAGCTCGGAAGTCTTGGAGCCCGGCCTGCATCTGCTGTCGCTCGACGCTACGCGAGGCGACGAGCCAATCCATAGCGCGCCGCAAAGGGTCGTGCTCGACGTCATGACAGGGGAATATCCCCGCGCGGTTGCTTTGATGGTGCCGAGTGAGGGGTTTGGCCCATCAACGGTGCTTCAGGCGCCGGAGGCTCCGTCGGCGGCAGATGGCGCCGATCCAATGACCGTCGCCATCGATTTGATCGATTATTCGCCATCCGGTGTCATTGCGCTGGGCGGTCGGGCTATCCCTGGAGCGGCGGTTGTTGTTTCGATTGCGGGTCGCGTGGTGGCGTCGGTCGAAGCATCGCCGCAGGGCCAGTGGCATGTCGATGTTCAAAATCGCGTGCCGCGCGCCCACCAGACCGTGCGCGCTGAACGCCACGGCGAACACGCAGAAATCGTCGCCTTTGACGAAAAAACCTTTGACGAAGGCACCGGCCTCGACGCCCTGGCGGGATCGGACGGCGACAACAAAAGCGTAGCAGCTACCGCCGGCGACGGCGTCACGCGCTTTGTCCGCCGGGTGCGTGGGGGAGGGATACAATTCTCGCTGGTCTACCAGCGGCAATTGATCACTGGTGAGGCCAGCCATCCACAAAACGGCGCGGAAATTTTAAAAGACGCTGAGACAGTCGGGTCTCAAGCGGGAGCGAGAGTTACGTCGCCGACGCCGTAACCGACATGCCCGTGCGCCCGCTCGATCGGCCAGTCAGGTAGAGCCGGGCCAAATCCATCAGAGGCTTGCCACGCAGGATCAGTTCCGTGGCGAGGGTCAGCGTGACGATCGGAGTAGCAGTATCCGGCATCGTGCTGACGGCTTCGAACTGGATGATCTGACGGTCATCGATGATCAGACGCCCCATCGGCCAATGGCTCGTCGCGTGGATCAAATATTGAACGTCGACGCGCCGCCACACGCCCTCCGCCGAAAACGGGCGGGGGCCGAGATCACCCGTCAGGCGCATGATCCGCACGTCCTCTTGATGTCCAACTTCGACGTTGAAGGGAATGGCGTCATGTTCAAAATGAAAACGGATGGTTGTGAAGGCACGCTTCGCCAACCGCATACCGTCTTCGATGACCACGGTGCTGAGTTCGAGTGGTTCGCGCTGTGCGGCCAGAAATTTCAGGGACGAATTCTGCACTGGTGGCTCTCACCCTTCGCGGATAGGTATAAGGATGTGGGCTTAAGAAAGCCTGAAGCAAGAGAATAAACCAATTTCGCCGCAGCGGCTCTATTGTGTCACCCGGGGAAGCGCTTTTGCCGCATGGGGCGGCGCTGCCTCGCGATTTGAGTATCCGGGAGGATCAAGGGATTGTTTTCGTTTTTGGTGCCGATCCATCGATTGGGATGGCCGTTTGTGGCCCTGTTCGCAGGCGTCACGCTCGTGCTGTTCTGGCTGCTCGGCTGGCTTGGGTGGGTCGGCGTCATTCTGACGCTGTGGTGCGCCTATTTCTTTCGCGATCCCGATCGCACGACACCCGTTCGTGCTGGTTTGGTCATCTCGCCGGCTGACGGCGTGGTGCAGTTGATCGAGCCTGCACCGCCGCCGCCTGAGCTCGGATTGGACAGCAATCCCCGTCCGCGTATTTCGATTTTTATGAATGTCTTCGACGTCCATGTGAACCGGATGCCGATCGATGCGGTGGTGAAGCGCGTCGCTTATCGCCCGGGCAAGTTCCTTAACGCGTCGATGGACAAGGCAAGCGTCGATAACGAGCGCAGTTCGCTGTGGATCGAGCTTGAAGACGGGCGGGATATGGCGGTGGTGCAGATTGCCGGGCTGGTCGCGCGGCGCATCGTGAACTGGGCGGGCGAGGGTGACCGGCTGTCAGCCGGGACACGCTTCGGCATGATCAGATTCGGCAGCCGTGTCGATGTCTATCTGCCTCCCGGCGTGACGCCGCTGGTGGCGGAGGGGCAGCGAGCGATCGCGGGTGAGACGGTGCTGGCCGATCTGCTGTCCACCGAGGCCGCCCGAATTGCGGTGGTTCGCTGATGCTTCCCCGTCGTCCACGGCGTCTCAGGCGGGGGTTGCGCGGGCAATCGATCAATCGCCTGATCCCCAATATGGTAACGCTCGCGGCGCTGTGCTCCGGCCTGTCGGCGGTGCGCTTTGCCTTGGATCAGGATTTTCATGGCGCCGTCGTCGCGGTCCTGGTGGCCGGTATTCTGGACGGGCTGGATGGCCGGATCGCGCGGCTGATCGGCGCTACCAGCAAGTTTGGCGCGGAGCTGGACTCGCTTTCTGATTTCGTCTGCTTTGGCGTGGTGCCCGCCATCCTGCTTTATCTATGGGTGATGGCGCAGGCGGGCCGGATCGGTTGGGCCGTTTCGCTGATCTTTGCCGTCTGTATGGCGCTGCGTCTGGCGCGGTTCAACACCGCACTGGATGACGTCGCACGGCCGCCCTGGACCTATAATTTCTTCACCGGCGTCCCAGCGCCGGCGGCGGCGGGTTTGGCCTTGCTGCCGGTGGTCGCCAGTTTCGAAGTGCCGCCGACGGTCATTGCCCATCCGATCTTTATCGGACCGTGGATTTTGCTCATCGCCGGCTTGATGGTCAGCCGCATTCCGACCTTTGCCTTGAAGCGCTTGCGCATTCCCAATCAGTTTGTGCTGCCGGTGTTGCTGGTGGTGGTCGTGGTGGCTGCCGGCCTCGCGACCGAGCCATGGTTCACCATTCTTGGCATTGGTCTCGCCTATCTCGCGTCCATTCCGCTTGCGATGCGGGCGGCTGGCCGTCTCAGGCGCGCGATGATCAAAACAGGCGTCGCTGACCTGCCCCCGAGCGAGGCGCCCTCGACCGAGGCAGCGGCGCCGTGAGCGGGCCCCTTACCGGGATTCGGGTGCTCGATTTGAGCCGCGTGCTGGCGGGGCCTTGGGCCAGCCAGAACCTGGCCGATATGGGGGCCGAGGTCATCAAGATCGAACAGCCCGGTCAGGGCGATGATACGCGCGGCTGGGGACCACCGTTCACGACGCCGGCACCCGGCGACGAAAAGGGGGTGGCGGCCTATTTCCTGTCCTGCAACCGCGCTAAGAAATCGGTGACCGTTGATCTGGCGAGCGCAGCGGGCCAGGCTTTGATCCGGCAATTGGCCGCGCGCAGCGATATCGTGCTCGAGAATTTCAAGGTCGGTGGCCTCGCCAAATACGGCTTGGACTATGCCGGGCTGTCGGCGGTCAATCCGCAGCTGATCTATTGCTCGATTACCGGGTTCGGCCAGACCGGCCCTTATGCCAACCGTGCCGGGTATGATTTCCTGATCCAGGCGATGGGCGGGATGATGAGCATTACCGGCGAGCGGGACGATCGTCCGGGCGGTGGGCCGCAAAAGGCCGGCATGGCGATGGTTGATATCATGACCGGCATGTATGCGACCGTGGCGATCCTGGGGGCTTTGCACCACCGATCCCAGGGCGGCGGCGGGCAGCATATCGATCTCGCCTTGCTCGACGTGCAGGTCGCAGCCCTTGGACATCAGGCGCTGAATTATCTCGTGAGTGGTGAGGCGCCGCGCCGGCTGGGCAATGCCCATCCGTCGATCGTGCCCTATCAGCCGTTCCAGACGCAGGACGGATACATCATCCTCGCTGTTGGCAATGATGGCCAATATGCCCGGTTTTGCGCCGTCATCGGCCGGCCGGATCTGGCGCTTGATGGCGATTTCCAGACGAATACCCAACGTGTGCATAATCGTGAGCGGTTGATCGCACTATTGGAACCGATCCTGGCGACCCGCACGACAGACGAATGGGTTGCGGCACTGGAAGCGCATGCCGTTCCTTGCGGGCCGATCAACACGCTGGATCGCGTTTTTGCCGATCCGCAGGTCCAGGCGCGCGGTCTGAGGTTGGACCTCGAACACGCCAGCCTTGGTCATGTGCCGAGTGTGCGCAGCCCGATCCGCTATTCCGCGACACCTCTCGAATTCGAGCATGGTCCGCCGACGCTGGGCCAGCATACTGACGAGGTGTTGCGAGAGGTCTTGGCGTTGAGCGACACCGAAATTGCAACGTTGCGGGAAACCGGCGTGGTCTAGGAGAATGATGGCGATGCGGTTACTCGGCTTGGCGGTGGTCGTTGTATTGGTTGGCTTCGGCACGTCCGTGGCCGAGGCAGAGACGATCTATCTGACAGCGACGAGATTGCTTGATCCGGTTCTGGGCAGGGAGGTCGATTACCCGGCCATCGTGATCGACAGCGGCAAGGTGACCGCGATCGGGACGGTCTCGAGCCTGCCCGCACCTGACGGTGCACGCCACATCGATCTCGGCGCCCAGACGATTCTGCCAGGCCTGATCGATATGCATGTCCACCTGACCAGCCGCGCCGATACTCACGGCTTCAAGGGATTGCTCGTCACGCCGGCTGCGGCGGGCATTAGCGGCGTCGCCAACGCACGGGTCACGCTGCTGGCCGGGTTCACGACCGTCCGCAATGTCGGCGCTAGCGATTACGCCGATGTAGCGCTGCGCGAGTCGATTGAGAATGGCGAGACGATAGGACCGAAGCTTTTCGTATCTGGCCCGCTGATCGGCGCCACGGGCGGGCATTGCGACCGCAATCTGTTGCCATTCGAGTACCATCTGGTTAGCGAGGGTGTGGCCGATGGGCCCGAGGCGATGCGCCATAAGGTGCGCGAGGTCCATAAATACGGCGCTGATCTGATCAAGCTTTGCGCTACGGGCGGCGTGCTGTCGAAAGGCGATTCCGTTGGCGCTCAGCAATTGACGCTGGCCGAAATGACGGCGGCGGTTGATGAGGCGCACATGCTGGGTTTGAAGGTTGCCGCTCACGCGCATGGCACATCCGGCATCAAGGACGCGCTGCGCGCCGGCGTCGATACGATCGAACATGCCAGCCTGGCCGATGATGAGGCCTTCGCCCTGGCCAGGCAGAAGGGCGCTGCCTTCTCGATGGATATCTATAACGACGATTTCATTCTGGGCGAGGGGGCCAAGTTCGGCATGTTGCCCGAATCGCTGGAAAAGGAACGCCAGGTCGGCCGGCTGCAGCGCGAGACCTTCAGACGCGCTGTCAAGGCCGGGGTCTTCATGATCTTCGGTACCGATGCCGGCGTCTATCCGCACGGCGATAATGCGCGGCAATTCGCCAAGATGGTGGAATGGGGGATGACCCCGATGCAGGCGATCCAGGCGGCGACGGTCAATGCCGCGAAGATGCTGGGGCCGCTGGGTGACGATCGCGGCAGCCTCGCGCCCGGTAAATCGGCCGACATCATCGCGGTTACCGCCGATCCGCTGGCCGATATCAGGACGCTGGAAAACGTCGCGTTCGTGATGCGCCAGGGCGTCGTCTATAAGGCGGATGGCGCTAGCGTTTTTCCGCGATAAACCGGCCAAAGCCGCGGCTGCTTTCGCCTGTCGCGATCGTGCCGCTGACCGTCAGCGTGGCAAGGTCGATGACGCTTACGCTGTTGCTGAACCAGCCGACCACCAGCACGCGCTTGCCGTCCGGATGCGCCATGATGCCTTCGGGATAATCGCCGACGGTCAAGGTCTTGGTGACCGCCAGCCTTGCCGTATCGATTATCGAGACAGTGCTGTCGTGCTGGTTGGTCACAAAGGCGAGAGCCCCGTCGCGGCTGACTGTCGTGACGTAGGGGGTGTTGCCGGTCTTAATCCGAGAGATCATCGTCATCCGATCGAGATCGATCACAGCCAAATCGTCACTGCCGACATCTGCGACATAGGCGCGTTTTTCCAGGCGATCCATCGATAAGCCGAAGGGACGGGACCCCACGGGAATCGTTGCGGTCACCCGGTTTGTCTCAGGGTCAATGACCGACACACTGTCCTGGTCCCGATTGGCGACGAGGATATATTTGACGCCGGCGAAAACCCCGGATGGCGCTTTGCCGACTGGGATTTCTGCAACGGAGGCAAGCGTCGCCGTGTCGAGCACGGTGACGCGATTCGCGTACCAATCGGCAATGTAGAGCCGACTGCCGGCATGATTAACGTCGATGCCGAGCGGCCCTTGGCCGAGCTTGACTGTGGCGACCACGGTCAAACGATCGGCGTCGATGATCGATAGATCATGGCTCTCTGGATTGGTCACATAAACGCGCTTGCCGTCATCCGGCACGGCTACCCCGGCCGGCTTGTGGCCGACCGGGATGGTGGCGATCACGCGATCTATGTCTGTATCGATCACAGAAACCGTGTCATCGCCCTGGTTGGTTATCCAGGCGCGCTGTGCACGGGCATGATCGCCGACGGCGCAGATGACAGCCGCGAGGCAGGCAGCAAGCGGGGCGAGCCTGCCTTGGCGCGTCATCATACGGCTTCTCGGTTACTTCTTCTCGGCCAAGGCCTTGATATTGTTGACGCCGGCCTCAATGACGCCAGTCACAGCGGCCAGCGCAGCGTCGTCGTTATACTTTTCCGGCGGATCATTGAGTGTGTAGCCACGATAGAACGCGGCGCGCCATTCCAGAGTGGTGCCGCCGGAGCCGTTGGACTTCACACTGATCTGGGATGAATAGGTGTTGACCGGATAGACGTCGATATTCACATCGGTAATTTCATAGGCATACATCATCGCATCCGCGTCGTATTTCGTCAGCGCTTCCTTGATCTCGCCGCCGGATTTGAGGGTGACGACGCGCGTTGCGCCGACCGCGTTGCCGCCCGTCCACGTCGTTTTGGCGACAGCCGGATGCCATTTGTCGATGCTGCCGAAATCCTTGATAATCGCCCATACGGCGGCCGGCGGTGCCTGAATATCGACGCTCTTCACCACCTTCTGGCGCGATGGGCCGTGAGCGTCGGCAGCAGGGGTGACCAGCAAACACGCAAGACCGAGAAGGCCCAACATCAGGATTGGCAGGCACGCTTTCTTCAGCATCATAAATTCCCTTAATTCCATCAAACTGCGCGCAGGAGGGTGCTGTTCTACAAGCGCGAAATCAAGGTGAAATCATGGCATTGCAGCCGAAGGCGATCTTGCACAAGCCGCGTCATCGCATTAAATGGGTGCAGGCTATAAATCCTGATTTCTCAATTACGTTGATGAGTTGGCTTAATCCATGATGAACCGTCTTAAGGTGTGGCCATCCACGGTAATGATTGTTTTGATTGGATTGGCGCTGGGGGGCTGCGCTTCACCGCCCAGCGATCCTGATGATCGGGCCGATTTTGAGGCTAAGAATGATCCGGCCGAACCGACCAATCGGGCCGTTTTTGACGCCAACATGGCATTCGACCGCAGCCTGCTGAAGCCGGTCGCTCTTGCCTATCAGGACAACGTGCCGGCGCCGGCGCAAAGTGGCCTGCGTAACGCCTTCAGCAATCTGGGCGAGCCCGTCGTCGCCTTCAATGATCTGCTTCAGGCAAATCCTAAGCGCGCCTGGGATGCGGTGCTGCGCTTTGTTCTGAACTCCACCCTCGGAATGGGTGGGTTGCTGGATCCTGCTGGTGATTTTGGCATCAAGCATCGTGATGCTGATTATGGCGAGACGCTCGCGCTGTGGGGTATCGGTGAGGGGCCCTATGTCGAGTTGCCGCTGTTCGGCCCATCCAATGTTCGTGATACTGTCGGGCTGGTGTTGACCTTTGCGTCCGATCCCCTGACGCTGGCTGTCGGCCCGCCGGTGATTTTTTCTCTGGCTCGCGGTGCTGACGTGGCGCTCGACACGAGGGCGCGTCAAAATGAGGCTTTGGAAGATCTCCAGAAGAACTCGTTCGACTATTATGCGACCTTGCGCAGCGCTTATCGCCAGCGCCGCGACAGCCTCATCGAGGACGCGAAGAATGATAACCATCGGATTGAGCTCGATAAGCCGACGGTCGCTCATTAGGTCGTATGTGGAGCGGCAATGGGTCGAACTCGGCCCATTGCTGCGGCAGCCGCGCGTTCACGCTGTTGCCGGATCATTGGCGCTGCATTTGGCCGTGCCGCTCATGCTGATTGTCTATGGGTTGCTGCGACATCATCCAGGTAATCAGGGGCAAACCTTCACAATCACATTGCTGTCGGAACCGAACCTGACGCCTGTCGCGTCCGAGGCGCGTCCGTCAGCGGCGGTTGCGCGCTCGGCAGCGCCTGCGCAATCCTCGACCAAATCTCCACAGCCCCCGCAAAAGCACGCGCACGCGACGCCAAAGACACCTGGCTCCGAGGCCGCTGCTCAGCAGTCGGAGGCGACGGAGGCCACGCCAAGCGCTGCGGAATCACCGGTCGCGCCGTCGCTTACGCTTTCCGACGATGTTTCAAAGCGCATCGCCGACGAGGCGCAGCGTGCGGCCGGAGACGGCTATATCGACGTGACATGGCACTGGCTTGAAACTTACCGAAAGGTCGTGGAACGCGGTCTGGGCGTGAATGATTACGGCGGCGTGAGGGTCGAGTTTTCTGTGCTGCGCGATGGTACTGTCGTGGATGCCCAGGTCATTGAAAGTTCGGGGCGCGCGACGGTCGACGCTGCGGCGTTAGAGCTGCTGCGCGACGCCTCACCGGTGCCGCCGTTTCCCGATGATCTAAAGGTCGACCGGCTGACCTTGCGCGAATGGTTCCACTTTATGCGCCGAGCGGGAAACTGAGTGCAGTCGTTTCACACCCCTAGCCGGGCCTCTTAAGCTCGTTATAGCGTTCCAGAAATAGCTCATAGGCGCGATCCGGCCCGACCGGCATGATTTTGGCCGCTGCCGGCTCAGGCAGATGGCCCCATTCCATCCAATGATCGGGCAGTAGGTCGCGCAATTCCGTCGCCATGCAGACGAGATCCGCCTGCTTGACCCGGCGGTTATCCAGCCGAAAGCCAAATTCCTGCGCCAGCGCTCGTTTGATCGGCCCGATATGCTCACGCAAAATATCCCGGCCAAGCAACGCCTTGAAGGGCGAGGGGAGGTCACCCAGAAACTCCTCGCTATCGTGCATAAGCGCGTCGAAGGCATCCGCCGGCGGCACCAGATAGCTTGCCATGATCGAGTGTTCAGCAACGCTGTACCACGGGCGCGTAGCGCCTCCCCAACGTGGCTGACTGCTGAGGGCGCGCGCGATATCCTCGATCGGCAGGCCCTTGGCATCCGGCATCATCAAATCGAAAATGAACCCAGATGCCATCACGATCGCCGTGCGGCCATCGGGCTTGCTCAGCAAATCAAGCTGTTGAGGTGATTTGGCGCGCGGTGATCGGGCCATCACTGCTCCGTATCCGGGCCTGCGAGGGCAACGCTTTTGATCAATAAAAACACGGCCATGCCTGGCGTAAGGCCCAGATCATCAGCTGACTGCCTTGTGACGCGCGCGATCACGCGACTCTCGCCCACGCGAACGGCCAGATCAACGCTTGATCCGCGCGGCTGCCCAAGTTCGGTCACGCGACCTTGGAGGATGTTCTGCACGCTGATCGCTTCCGGCTTTGTCAGCGCGACCGAGATATCACGGGCCCGCAGCACGAGGCGAATGCCAGCACCAACCGGACGGTCGACCAACGGAATTTTGAGCGATCCGCCTGGAAAGCCAAGCGTGGTCAGCCGATAATGCGGATCGTGTGCAACGATGCGCGCGGCGAGGACGGCTCCGCCATCGTCGCGAAGGGCGAGCGGAGCCAAATCCAGCCTGGAGGTAATCTCCGAAACGCCGCCATAGGCCAGAACCTCCCCGTCGCCCAGGACCACGATCGAATCGGCGAGCCGCGCGATCTCGTTAAGCGAGTGGCTGACATAGATGATCGGTACGCCGAGTTGATCCCGCAATTCAGCGATCATCGTCATGATGTCTTCCTTGCGCGGTGCGTCCAGCGCAGCTAACGGCTCGTCCATCAGCAATAGTCTTGGGTTCGCCAACACCGCCCGTCCGATCGCGACACGCTGCTGCTCGCCGCCGGACAGCGTGGTCGGCTGCCGATCGAGCAGGTTATTGATGCCGAGGATGGTCGTGACCTCGTCGAGCTGCGCCAAAGGCCGCTGCTTTGAATTGAACCAGCGTCCATAGAGCAGGTTTTGGCGTACCGTCAGATGCGGGAACAGCCTGCCGTCCTGAAAGACATAGCCGATGCGGCGTTGCCAGGGCTTGATATCGATCCGCTCGGCACTATCGAATAGCACCGTTTCGGCCAGGACGATGCGCCCGCGGTCGGGCGATATCAATCCGGCCAGCATATTGATCAGGGTTGTCTTGCCGGCGCCGGACACGCCGAACAGCGCGGTTACGCCGTCTGGCGCCCGGAAGGCGGATTTCAGATGAAAATCGCCGAGGCGCTTTTCGACATCAAGCTCCAGCATCGCTGCTGAATACGACGTTAGCTAGGAGGGGGAGAGCAGCTCTCCACCGGGCTTAAAACTTATAGCCGATACGGGCGCCGACGCTGGTAATGCCTTCGTTACGCTCGGCCAATCGCGCGTTCGATATATGGTCAAGGAAAAGCGATACGTCGTGAATCTCGTCGAGATTATAGCCGAGCGAGAAACTCTCCCGGAACAGGACGTTCGAGCCGAGGCTTTTGCGGCCGGAATTTTGCGTGTTGATGATGCCGTTATTGATCGACGGGCCCTCGCTCAAATCGATATACAGCCCATCCCGGTGACCAATGATGCGCGTCAGCAACGGGATCGTCCAGGTCAGGCCGATATAGCCGTTGCTGGTCTCGTTATCGGTGTTGATGTCGACGCCGATATGGGGGCGTGGCGACCAGATATAGCTGAGGAAACTGGGCGACTTTAGCAGGAACTCGCCGTTGATATCCTCGCCACTTTCCTTGCCATGGCCAAGGAACGAGATGTCATGAGCCAGGACGCCGAATTTGATCTCGTTCATGTCGTAGGGATCGCATAGCGCCGGTGAGTTGACGCAGAACAAGGCCAACAAAGCCAGCAAGGCGCTGCGAGCGGCCAAACGATACATCCTAACCAAGAGCCTTATCCTTCCTGCGGACGAGCCTGTCATCAGCTTGTTTAGCGGGCCGGGCGACTTCTGGTCAACCGCTTCTAAACTCGGGCCTTTGGCAACAGCAAGGCAGACGCTATATCTAGCCGCGATAATCACCGTTCCGGACCATCATGATCGATCTTTTTGCGCTTGCGCGTCCGGTATTGATGCGCCTGCCGGCTGAGACCGCGCATCGGCTGACCTTGGCTGCTGCTGAAGCTGGACTGACGCCCCGCCAGAGGATGACGCCGGATCCCAGGCTCGGCGTTGATTTCCTTGGCCATCACCTGGCGAGTCCGATCGGGCTCGCTGCAGGATTTGACAAGAATGCCCGGGTTTTCGATCGGCTCTATGACGCCGGTTTCAGCTTTGTCGAGGTTGGCGGCGTGACGCCGCGCCCGCAGATCGGCAATCCTCGACCGCGTCTATTTCGGTTGCCGGAGGACCGGGCGATCATCAACCGGATGGGGTTCAACAATGATGGTGCGGAAATCATCGCCGAACGCGTCCGCCTGCGGCGTCGCGCCGGTCGGTTGCTTGGGATCAACCTCGCGAGCAATTCTGACAGTCGTGATCCCGCTGATGATTTCGTCCAACTTGTCGCCCGGTTTGCCTCGCTTGCCGATTACCTGACGATCGATATTTCCTGTCCGAACACGGCCAATGGTCAGATGTTTCTGCGCACCGGACCGCTCCAGGATCTGCTGGGTCGGATCAACGCGTGGTTTGCGGCGCATGATCAACCGCGTCCGGCCTTGTTCGCCAAGACCGGCCCCGATGTCACCCAGGAGGAAACCAGTGACATTGTCGATTGCATCACGCAGGCTGGGCTCGACGGTATGATTGTCAGCAATACGACCAGGGACCGGCCGGCGAGCCTGAAGGGCCAGGCGGCGGGTGAGCGGGGCGGCTTGAGCGGAGCGCCCTTATTCGATAGCTCGACACGGATGCTGGCGCAGATCTATGCCCAAGCAGGCGACAGATTGACGCTGATCGGCGTGGGGGGCATCGCCAGCGGTGCCGACGCCTATGCGAAGCTCCGCGCTGGCGCCACCGTGCTACAGATCTACACGGCCTTGGTCTATCAAGGTCCAGGGCTGATCGGCCGGATTCATAAGGAACTTGCTGCTTTGCTGCGCCGGGACGGCTATGCGACGCTGGCCGCAGCGAGGCCGCCCCGCTGACTGGCAGAGATAATCTTTTTACCGGGCAATCTTGCCGGCGAGGGTAGGATTAAGCTTCATGCTCAGTATAAGCGCAACGCGAATAGACGATGCC
>CAIZEE010000282.1 GCA_903931835.1 uncultured Elstera sp. | reverse complement strand
CCGAGGCCGGCGCCACGATGGCGGCCGACCGCGTCGATTTCGTCGATGAAGATGATGCAGGGCGCATTCTTCTTGCCCTGTTCGAACATGTCGCGGACACGGGAGGCACCGACGCCGACGAACATCTCGACGAAGTCGGAGCCCGAAATCGTGAAGAACGGCACATTCGCCTCGCCAGCGATGGCGCGGGCGAGCAGCGTCTTACCGGTACCGGGCGGGCCGACCAGCAGCACGCCTTTCGGAATCTTGCCGCCCAGGCGCTGGAATTTCTGCGGGTCCTTCAGGAATTCGACGATCTCCTGCAGTTCCTGCTTCGCCTCGTCGATGCCGGCGACATCGTCAAAGGTGACGCGCCCGACCTTCTCGGTCAGCAGCCGCGCGCGGCTCTTGCCAAAGCCCATGGCCTTGCCGCCGCCCGACTGCATCTGGCGCATGAAGAAAATCCAGATGCCGATGAACAGCAGCATGGGGAACCAGTTGATCAGAATGCTGACGATCGAATTGTTCTCTTCCAGCGGCTGGGCCGAAATCATCACGCCCTTGCCCTGCAGCTTTTCGACCAGTGACGGGTCGCTCGGCGCATAGGTGGTAAAGGCCGTGCCGTCGCTATGATGGCCGGTGATGTTATTGCCCTGGATCAGCACATCCTGAACAGACCCGCGCTCGACATCGCTCAAGAACGAGGAATAGGGAATATTCTGATGCTGACTCTTGCCCGAGGAGGATTGGAACAATTGGAAAAGCGCCACCAGCAACAAGGCGATGACGATCCAAAGGGCTAAATTCTTGCCGAAACTGTTCACGGTGGGCGGGCCTTTCACAGGAGCCTGTCGAAATGATCGATCGGCACAGCATTAACGGTTAAGGATCGTCGTCGTTATCTGATCCGTCAACTATCTTGGAGTCACGCCTAAAATTCCGTTTACAGCGCGGCCTCAGGCGTTGTCGGGATCGGAGACGACCACGACCATCAGTGTCGGATCGGTCATCGCGTCTGATCGATAGTAACTGAGGTGGGGTACCGCTTGAATTTCGTCAAGGCGGCGAATGCACGGCAGGGTCGGTCGGACGCGCGAAGGAATGGCGTGATCGGGGCCGAGACCCGGGCTGGCGCGCAGAAACGCCGCCCCCTCCATGCCCAGCGCGCCGATCGATAACCCGTCTGTCGCGTGAGGGCCAGCCGTCGCCGTAAATCTGCCGTCCCAGTGAACCGCGCCGACCCGAAGCGGCTCAGCCGACGCGATCGCTGCGGGTTCGCGGTAGATCAGCACGGTCCCGGCAGCCTCGCTAACCAACCGGCAACCGCCCAACGTGCGGTCGACGGCTCGCTGAAGCTCGGCATAAAGGCGCTCAGTCCGTTCGAAGCGCGGTTTGTAATACTGCCCGCCGACCAGTTGCAGCACGCGGACCAGGGCGCGGAGCCCGATTTCAGGACTGGCGCCGCCAAGTCCCGCTGGATCAAGCCTGGCAAACCCTGCCTCGTGATACCGCACCACCCGCGCCAGCAGGGCGGCTGTGTCATCCTCCAACGCCGCACGAGCCCGGCTCAGATGCTGCGCCGTCTGGGCCAGACGATCGGCGCTGAGCCCGCTGGCATCCAGCACGCCCCAGCCCTGGCGCAGTTTGACCCGGGCGAAGGCCGGGTTGCGATTGCTTGGATCATCGACGCTGACTTGGCCCATCGCGAGACAGGTCTGGGCGAGCCGCGCGCGCGGCACATTGAGCAGCGGGCGCAGAATGCGGATATCGCGCCTTGGCGTTACGGCGGCCATCGCCGCCAACCCATCGACGCCGCTGCCGCGCGCCAGACGCAGCAGGAAGGTCTCCGCCTGATCCTCACGGTGATGGCCGGTCAGAAGATGCAGGATGGAGCGCTCGGCACAGATCCGCTCGAGCGCCCGATAGCGCGCAGCTCGGGCCTGGCCCTGCAGATCGGCGGCGGGAAGAACCTCTTGGAGACGATAAATCTCGTGGGAGATGCCGAGCGCGCCCATCCATTGGGCGACTTTCTGTGCCTCGGCGGCAGAATCAGGCCGGATGGCGTGATCGATGGTGATGGCATGCACCCGGCCGCCCTGAGACCGCGCCCAGCGATCAGCCAGCAAGGCGAGGCTGAGACTATCGGGGCCGCCGGACAAGGCGACGCCGAGGACAGGCTGCCGCTCAAAGCCGCCAAGTGCCGCCATCAGCCCGGCGAATTCGCCGTCGCTGATCGCAGCCGCGTCAGAAGCGGCTACGATTTCGGACAGGTCAACCGTTGCTGCTCCTCAGCGACGCGGCGCTTCAAAGTGACGGAGGCGGCGGGATATTCCTTGGAGAACCGGCCATAGGCGGCGCATGCCTCCGGCTTCTTGCCGAGATTCTGTAGGGACAGCCCAAGTTTCAGCAGATTATCCGGCGCCTTCAGGCTTTGCGGGTATTTCTGATAGCCGATCAGGAACTGCTCGGCCGCGTCCTTGTAGTTCTGCCGCGCGAAGAAGCTTTCGCCCAGCCAATACTGCGCATTGGGCGTCAGCCCGTCATTCGGATACGCGGCGATGAAGGAGCGCAGCGCCCCCTCGGCCTGGGCGTATTGCGCGCGGATCAGCAGATCGAACGCGTAATCATATTGTTCCTTGGGCGATCCAGGTGGCAGGGGGACCAGGACCGGCGCCGGTTCGGCCGCTGGCGGCTTCGCACCAGGCGGAATGGGTTTGCCGTTGATCGCCGGCTTGCCGCCGACGCTGCCGAGCGTTGCCGGGCCGGGCGCCAGACCCGTGGTGCCGGCAGCGTTGGAACCGGAATTGCCCGATGGCGGGGCCTTTTCGGGCGGCGGCGCTGCCTTGCCATCATCGGCGGGCGGCGCCGCTTGAGCGGCGGCGGCATTCTGCGCCGCCTTTTCCAACTGCGTCAGACGGAAATCGGTGTCGGTCGACATCCGCTCGACCCGTTCGCGGAGCTGGCTCAAGTTGAAGTTCACCTCCTCAACCTGGCCGGTCAATTGGCGCAACGCCTCTTCCAGCGCGCTCAATCGCACATCGAATTGGGATAGCGCCGATGGTCCGTTATCCGGCACGGTCGGCTGCCGGTCGGCAGCGGCCAGTTGAACGGCGCGCAGGTCATGGCGAGCGAGCTCAACCTCGGCGGTCAGCGCATGCAGTCGTTGTGTCAGCGCGGCGGCATCAGCCGCGTCATCGGCGAAGGCGGCGGAAGTCCAGGCGGCGCCACCCAACGCCAGCCCTGCGATCACGACACAACCGGCGGCGAGAGCGCGCAAATCAGGCGAATAAGACCGAAACATCGGCAGCCCTTTTATCATGAAGCCGTGCAGCGTGGCCCAGCATTCGGGCAAAACAAAGACGCCGGAACCAGACCCCGCCCCCCTTAGGGACGAAATCCGATTCCGGCGTCTGACGCTCGACCTAAAAGTCGGCCGCAGAAGCGGCCAACGCCGAATTAGGACGCCGGAACGTTCTGCGGAACGCTGACGCCGCGACGGTTCTGGGCCCAAGCAGCTTCATTGTCACCAACGACGGCCGGACGTTCCTTGCCGTAGCTGATGGTCGACAGGCCGCTCGCCGGCACACCCTGGGCGACCAGGAAGTTCTTCACGGCGTTGGCGCGACGCTCACCAAGCGCCAGGTTGTACTCACGCGTGCCGCGCTCGTCGCAATGACCTTCGACGACCAGAGAGACATGGTACTTCTTCAGCCAATCGGCCTGACGGCTAAGCGTGGCGCGAGCATCAACCGACAGATCGGACTTGTCATAGTCGAAGAACACGCGATCGCCGACGTTCTTCTGGAAATCAGCCAGCGAACCCGGAGCGATCGAGGTAGTGGTCGTCGAACTGCTTGAGGACGGCGCAACAGTGGTTGCCGTCGTATCGGCAGTAGCGGCATCCTTCGGCTTGTCAGAGCAAGCAACGGCGAGCATGGAAAGAGCGATAACGGATAAAAGCTTGAAGCGCATTTTTTGACCCCTCAGCGCGAAAGTGGCTGACTAATTTGTGATTGACCGGTTCTGTGCGTTCGCATCGCAGCATAGTATAACGCGCCGCAAACGAAATCGCTCCATTGTTACGAAAACGTGCCGAAATATATACACGAAGTGTTACGGTATCAAGGGGCTCCAGGCTGGATCTGAAGCATCTGTCGGTGTGACCAATTCACGCAGATTGTTGCCCGTCAGGTCAACTGAGACGAGATGCGTGCCGCCGCCATGGCCCTGCGCATTGCCGGGCGTCTGGCGAAAGAACATCAAAACGCGGCCATTGGGCGCCCAGGTCGGCCCTTCATCGAGGAAGCTTTCGGCCAGGATTCGCTCGCCCGAGCCATCCGGATGCATCACGCCGATAGCGAAGCCGGAGCCGTTTCCGTATTTCGTGAAGGCGATCAAATCGCCCCTGGGCGACCAGACCGGCGTCGCATAGCGGCCCTTGCCGAAGCTAATGCGTTGAATATTCGAGCCATCCGAATTCATCACATATAGTTGCGGCGTGCCGCCACGATCGGAATTGAAAGTAATCTTCGTTCCGTCCGGCGAGTAGCAGGGCGAGGTGTCGATCGCCGTCGTATTGGTCAATTGCTGCTGGCGGCGGGTGCGCAGATCGAGCGTGTAAATATCCGTCTTGCCATTGGTGGCGAGGCTCATGACCACCTTGTTGCCGTCAGGCGAGAACCGGGGGGCGAAGGTCATGCCAGGGAAGTCGCCCACGCGTTCCTGCTGCCCGGTATCGAGGTTGTAGAGATACACGCGCGGGGTGTTGTTAAAATACGACATATACGTAATTTCTCGCGTGGTCGGCGAGAAACGCGGCGTCAGCGCCAGAACTTTGGGGTCGGTCAGGATGCGCACACCATTGCCGTCCTGGTCCATGATCGCCAGACGCTTGATCCGGGCGGTGGCAATTCCCGATTCGGCGACATAGACGATTTGCGTATCGAAATACCCGTCCTCGCCCGTAATGCGCTTATAGATCGCATCCGAAATCTTGTGTGCAATGCGGCGCCAGTTCTGCGGGGAGGTTGCCAGCGCCTGGCCTTCCATCTGCGCCTCGCCCAGCACGTCCCACAGGCGGAACTCGACATGCAGCTTGCCATCGGGTTCCAGGTGCACGGCACCGGCGACCAGGGCCTGCGCGCCCGTCACGCGCCAATCGCCAAAGCGCGGCGCCGAGCCGATGCTTTCGGCCGTCTGGGTGAAGGCGGCGGGCGGCACCGGCTTGAACAATCCTGAACGTTCCAGATCGGCCGAGACGACCTGCGATATCTGCGCCCCATAAGGGGTGCCGTCCTTCGCGTTGCTGACCAGATCGGTCACCGCGATCGGCAGCGGGTTGGGAGTGCCCTGATGGATGTCGATATGCGGTTCGGCATGGGCGGTTTGCAGACCAACCCCGATCACCAGAACCGCGATTGCAACGATCAAACGAGAGCGCCAGGCGGTCATTGAGCGTAGTCCTTTGGGTCGAAAGTGGCGGTAAAATTGCGGAAGTCAGCCATGCGGTCCGGCGGAATCGGCAGCGGATTGCATTTCTGATTGAGCAAGGCGCGGCGAACCGAATCGGCGGCGGCGCGGTATCGCTGGTCGGTCGCGTAGCGAACCCGATCCATTAAATCCACAGCCTGGACCGTTCCGTCCGACGATAGCGTGACATGAACGTCGACGCGCAACGATCCGGCATTGAGCGCTCCCGGATCGATGTTCCAGCAGGGCTTGATGGCCGCCTCGATCGCCGCCAGTTGCGTCGTCGACAAAGGCCGATCGTCCGTGTGCTCGGCGTTCGACGCCGGCGAGTTGTCGGGCGTCGCGTTCGCCGTCTGGGTCTGCTTGGGCGATGGCGTTGCCGGTTTGGCCGCCGGGGCGGGGGTCGGTTTCGGTTTGTCGGCGCCGATCGTCTTGTTGATCATCGCCGCGAAATCGTCCTTCGACACCTCCTTCACCGGCTTGGGCGGAGGTGGTGGTGGTGGCGGGGGCGGCACCACCTTGGGGGGCGGTGGCGGGGGTGGTGTCGGCGTCTTCACCGGCTCGGG
>CAIZEE010000281.1 GCA_903931835.1 uncultured Elstera sp. | reverse complement strand
TACGCGGTGGATGTCATGCGCCGCGAATTGCACGACCCGTCCGGTCGGTGCGAGCCTCAGGAAATTGCCGCGATGGGTGCCGCTGAACGTACATCGGACGGCAACCCGGTCATCCTCGGCGATCAGTTCCTCGATTTGGCAATGGATGTCGGGGAAAGCCTTGAAAAGCGCCAATAGCCCTGGCTCCCAGCCAAGCCGCCCCGGCGTCTGGCCGGCTGCAAGGGGATAGACCTGCCAGTCTGGATCCAATAGGCCATCGAGCAGCGTCGGATCATGTTTCTCGAACGCCTTGTAAAAGCGCGCGACTAACTGCTTATTCAGACCGATCTCTTCTAGCATCATCCCTCAACTTACGGTCCGTCTTATCTCAGCTTCAGACTTTGCGCCAGCCCCAGGCTTTGCGCCAGCTTCTCGTATAAACGCGCTCGCGCACCGGCTAAACACCGCGACGATATTGCCGTTCTAAGGATGCTAGGATCGAGGTGTCGCGGCGCCGTCCGGTTCAGCAGAAAATTCCACGTCCTCCCGCCAATATCCCAAGGTTACGCGGGCGCGGGCAAAGGTGATCGAGTCATAAAATTCCAGTGCCCGCTCGAACCGGTCGGGGCTGATGCCCTCATTACCGTGATGGGTCAGCAAAAATAGCGTGGCGAAGGTCTGCCGGTCAAAGTTCACCGCGCGGCAGGCGATCGCCAGCGGCTCACCCGCTCGATCGAAGATAACCCGCCGCATGGTTCTGGAATCGATGCGCGCAAGGCGCGCCATGCCCGCGACGAATACTGTCAGCCGCTTGCTGCGCAACGCCTGCACTAAAAAACGCTGGGTCAGTTCATTCAGCATATCCAACCGCTCCACCAGCCGATCGGCCTCGGCGTCGAGCGAGGATGGCGGTGTGATTCGGCGGGCGGCGTCGACCGCCTCATTGATCAGCGTATCAACTTGGTCGTCGTCGCCCGAGAAGCGCTCCATAATAAAGCTGCGCAGCGTCGTCGAAACCCACCAGAACATCCGATGGGCCAATGCCGGCGGAAGGTCGTGCCGCGATAATAAGGGCTGATGGAGGCGATCAACCGAGCGCGACTCGGCCACAAGATAGCTGAATGCCCGCATCGATATCTTCGCATCTGGATTGCGCAGAAGCTGTTCGATGGTGTCGCTATCGCCCGTCTCAATGAGCGCGTCAGAGACATCCGCGCTGAGTGACTTGCGCACGGCGACCGCGAGGCGATGGTCTTGGCTGCGGCGGCGAACGATCTCAATCAGATCAGGGTCGGCCAGCAAAGTTGAACGCATCAACAAAGGTTGTGCAATGTCGATGTCCAAATTGGCCAAATCGACGATCAAATCATGTGGAACATCGGGAGATTCGGCCAAGCGTTCAACCAGATCGCGCCGTACGACGACCTCGACTTCGCGCAGCAGGCTGCTCAGAATGTCGAAAAGCAGCTGGCGTTCATGCGGGCTGAAAAGCTCTTCATCGCCCAAAAACAGATCGGTCAGGCGATCGAACGCGACGACGCGCCCGGCAGGCGTCCGAAGCGTGGCGTCAGCGAGCATTTCCGCGAGTACTACGCGTTCACTGCCGCCCATGTTTTCCCAGCCCATCAACGCTTGGTGTTATCGATGCCGTCATTATCGGGAGAGATTCTTTACAAAATGTCTAAAGATTTGAACGGAACGTCGAAATCTGTGACACGTTCGAATTATTAGAAGAAAAATATGTGCTTGGAAAGAAAGTTTCGGCTTGTGAAATCTAGGCTACACGGCGCGGTTGAAGCGCTGCATTCTCCACCCTAATGCGTTGATTGAGCAGCGCTAAATTGAGCAGAGACCAGATCAGCGCCACCGGCCAATTGCCGAAAATTAGGGGCAAGCAGGCGATCTCGCCGATGACGACAAGATAATTTGGATGATTGACGAATCGATAGGGCCCTACGCGCACAAGTGCCGCACCGGGCAAGGTAATGACTCGGGTCGTAAAGAACCGTCCAAGTGACATCAGAACCCAGACCCGCCCGATTTCTATCAAGACGAACAGCCCCAATAGAAAACTATGCGGCGGAGTCGCTGCGGGCGTCGTCAGAAGGATTGCCAGCAACCAAGAGCTGTGTAGCAGAATAAAAAGCGGATAATGGCGGCGTCCGACCTCGATCGCACCCTCCGCCATCAGGCGTTTGGTGTTATGGGCGGCAAGGACGAGTTCAGCGAGACGCTGTAGAATGACCAGCCCGACAACGCCGTAAAGCCAGGTCACGCGACCCGCTCCAGCAGCAACAGGGCGGAAGTAAAGCCCGGTCCGAACGTCGTCAGCACGGCGAGATCCGGCGTTTGGCGGCGCAGGGTCTCCTCCAGGACGAACATGATCGTCGCCGCCGACATATTGCCATAGCGCCGTAGAATATCGCGCGATATCGATAGGGTGCCCGGCTCCAATTCGAGGGCGTCTTCGAGCGCGTCGAGTACTTTGGCGCCGCCTGGATGACATACAAAACTATCGATATCAGACCGTGTCAGCCCATTGCGGCCAAGGAAACGATCCACGATCGGCCGCAATTCAGTTCGGGCGAGGGACGGGATATCCCGGCTGAAGACAACCTTGAACCCATCGCTGCCAACATCCCAGCCCATAATATCAAGCGAGTGCGGCCAGGTGTGTTCGCCCGATGCGCGGATGACCATGCCGGTACCGATATCGTCATCGGCATCGTCTCGGGGCGTACAGATGACGGCTGCGGCAGCACCATCGGCAAATAACGCTGCCGCGACGATGTTGCTTTTCGACAGATCGCTGTGCAGAAAATTGAGCGAGCACAATTCGACCACGAGGAACAGGAAGTTTTGTCCGGGTTCGCTTCGGCTAAGCTGCGCCGTCCGGGCAAGACCGATAACGCCGCCGGCGCAGCCAAGACCGAAGATCGGCAGCCGCTGCAGATCGGGTCTCAGACCCATGCGTTCCATAACAAGCGCGTCGAGGCTCGGCGTCGCAATACCGGAAGTCGAGACGCTGACGATGCCGTCGATCTCGTCCTTGGTCAGGCCTGCCGCTGCGATCGCGCGGGTTGCCGCGTCGGTCAGAAGCGACATGGCATTCTCGATATAGCAATCGTTGCGTTCGCGCAGATCGCGCGGGCTCATGAACCAGTCGAGTGGCACACAAGAATGCCGCGTGTCGATCTGCGCGTTTTGATAGACCGGCATGAGCCGGCTGAAATCCGCGAATTTTGGAGCGAAAATCGCGGCCGCAGCTTTCAATACGTCTTCCTGTGACAGGATATGGCGCGGCACTGCTGTCGCGATGGACCTTAATCGTGCGCTGCCAAGACGGGTAGGCCGCGCGAGCGTTTCGGATTGGGTGTCTGTGCCGGTCATGGGAACTCCTTCGGAGTCGTCTCGAGCGAAAGCGGTACTTTTTTCAGGATCGGCAAGACCAAGAGGGAGGCCAGCAGTAGTAGGCCCAGCATCAGCCAGGCGTCGTTGAATGACATAACGGTTGCCGCCCGGCGGACAAGGGGCGTGACAAGATCGACGGTCGCTTGATCCACAGGTCCTATCGGCTTGCCGACGAAGTGGTCCGGCGGCAGCCCGACGAACAGGGCCGACGCGCGGTCGCCCGCTTGAAGCTTAGCAACCAACGATGTCGCATGGCCCTCAGACCGGGTCTCCAGCACGGTGTCGATCAAAGCGATACCGATGGCACCACCCAGATTACGCATGAGATTGAACAGGCCGCTCGCTGATTGCAGACGGTCGGCCGGGATTCGGCCAAGAGCCAGTCTGGTCGTTGGCAACAGGCAAAACGGCAGTGCTGCGCCGCGAACGATCTGAGGCCAGAACAACTCATTGAAGTCCGACTGATAGGTCAACGTACCGCCCCAAAGCAGCCCGACTGTGAGCAATAGATAGCCGAATAATGTGACCATCCGGCAGTCGAAGCGAGCCTCGGCGACGACCGCAATCGGTGCGACGACAACCTGGGCAAGCCCCGTCACGACGACGATCTCACCAATCTCAAGCGGGGAATGCTGTCTTACGAAAGCGAGAAAGAGCGGCATCAGATAAACCGATCCATAAAGCCCAGCGCCGAGGGTGAAGCTGTACCAACAGCCGATCGTGAAGTTTCGATCCCTGAAGTTACCGAAATCGACCAATTTCTCGGAGGCATTGGAACAGCGCCAGATGACGCCCATGCCGCCCGTCAGGCTGACAATGGCAAGCGACAGGATTTGCCATGAGTTCCAACCGAGATCGGGCGCCTCCTTCAACAGAATTTCCAGGCTGCCCAATGCCACGGCGAGGAGGAACAGGGCGAGATAATCGAGCTTGACTACGTGATCCCAATGCGGGCGATCCACGTCGACCAAGGCGGCAACTGCGACAACGACGGCGAGACCCGGCAGCAGATTGATCAAAAACAGCCAATGCCAGGAATAAGTTTCTGTGATCCAGCCACCGATCAGCGGTCCCATAGTCGGCGCCATCAAGGCGATGACGCTGGCCACCATCGTCGCCCGATCCTGCAGATGCTTTGGGAACATGATGAAGCAAGCGGAGAAGACGCTGGGAATGATGGCGCCGCCGGCGAAGCCCTGAATGGTGCGCCAGGTGATGAGAGAGCCAAAATGGGATGAGTTCGCGCAGCCGGCGCTTGCGATCGTGAAGCACAGCACAGCGCCCACAAAAAGCCAGCGGGTCGACAGCGTGAAGGCCAGCCAGCCGGTCAGCGGAATGGCGATGACTTCTGCGATCAGATACGCGGTCTGCACCCAACTCAGCAGATCCATCGAGATATGCAGCGATGCCTGCATGTCCGGCAATGCCGTAGCGACGATCTGTATATCCAGGATCGCCATGAACATGCCGACGCACAGCGCCAGGAAACCGAGCCATTTTGCCGGGCCGACCGCGCGATCGTTAACCGCGACTGTACTCAACGACGACAATACTGGTGACCTCCGCCGTCTATTTGTTGCGTGTGTCTATCGCTCGTTGGGGACATTAGAGGGCTGATTGCCTATCGGGGCTAGCTCGGATTGATGCGAGCCGGTGTTTCCATCCGCCCGTGATCTGCCTTAGACTCTGGCGCGATCATGCAGAATCAAATCAGGCTGTCGTTATGAGTATTGGAAATGGCCCGCTCTCCGGAATTACCGTCGTTGACCTGTCTCGCATTCTTGCCGGACCATATTGCACGATGTTGATGGCGGAATTAGGGGCAAGGGTTATTAAGGTTGAACCGCCCGATAAGGGTGACGACGCCCGCCACTATGGTCCATTCGTAGGCGGCAGCTCGACTTATTTCATGTCGGTCAATCGTGGCAAGGAATCGATCGCGCTCGATCTGAAGGATCCTACCGACCGCGCGACATTTGAGAAGCTGCTCGGCATCGCGGATGTGGTGGTCGAGAATTTTCGCCCCGGGACGATGGAGAAGCTTGGCTATGGCTGGGATTTTCTCCATGAGCGGTACCCGAGGCTGATCTACGCTGCGGCGTCCGGTTTTGGCCATACAGGTCCTTATGCGAGCTATCCTGCTTATGACATGGTCGTACAGGGTTTAGGCGGGATCATGAGCGTCACCGGTTATCCGGGTATGAAGCCGGCGCGTGTCGGTATGTCGATTGGCGATATCGGCGCCGGGCTCTACACATCCATCGCGGTCAATGCGGCTCTATATCATCGCCTGAATACCGGAGAGGCGACAAAGGTCGATATCGGTATGCTGGATTGCCAAGTCGCCTTGCTTGAGAACGCCGTCATGCGGTTCTTTGCGACCGGTGAGGTGCCAGGGCCGATGGGAGCCCGCCATCCGACCATCACGCCGTTCGCCGCTTTTCAAACAGCGGATGGCAGCTTAATCATCGCTGCGGGCAATGACGGCTTATTCGTGAAGCTCGCATCGGCCCTAGACCTGCCGGGACTGGCAACCGATCCGCGCTATCTAACTAATGATTTGCGGATGCGCAATGAGGCCGAACTGACAAAGGATATGGAGGCGGTCCTGCTGACGCATGATCGTGCCTACTGGATAGCGAAGCTGGAGGCCGCAGGCATTCCCTGTGGCCCGATCAACACGATCTCGGACGCCGTCGATCACCCCCAAGTGGCCGCACGCAATATGCTTGTGACCATCAATGATCCGGTCGCCGGAGTGGTCACGGTTGCAGGCAATCCCCTTAAGATCAGCGGATTCGACGATCCAACCACGCGCCAGCCTGCTCCGGCCCTGGATGCCGACCGCGCCCGAATCTTGAAGGAACTCGGACTGGAATAGCTGCGGGCTAGTTCACCGGGGCAGAGCTGTTCTGCCAATCGAGTGTCAGGACGCTCTGCGGATCGGGGAAACCCTTTAGGAAAACATTACGCCGGTTGGCAAGTGAGAAGCGCCGCGCCGGCATCATATCGGCGATATTGCCCATGATCAGGATTTCGGCCGATCCGGCGGCGTTACAAAGCCTGGCAGACAGTTGCACGACCGTTCCGAAGAAATCATCTTGCTCGCGAATCGGTTGACCGGCGGAGATGCCGATACGGACGTTCAGATGGGTCGACATGGTCACGCGGTTATATTCGGCGATCTCGCGCTGAATATCGATCGCCGCTGCCAGCCCATCGGCGACCTTCGGGAAGACCGCCATAATTCCATCGCCGGTGTGCTTGACCTGATGACCGTGCCAGCGCTTCAGCGAAGCACCGACGATCAGATTATGGCTTTGCACCAATTTCATCGCCGCTTCATCGCCCAACGCCTGAGTGGTTTCGACCGATGAAACCATGTCGGTGAACATGATCGCGATGATGTTGGATGGCCCCTCCGGCTCGCTCTCCATCGAGGAGCGAAGCGCATCGGCGAGGGCGGCGCCAGCATCACCTTTCTTGGCGACGAACCGGCGCATTGCCTCAGCACCCGCCTTGATTAGGGCCGCGTGGCGGGCATCCTGATTATAGTCGCCCAGTTTCTCGGCAAAACTATGCGTCTTGGCGACGTCAGTCCCAAGTTCCGCCAACACGCGCTCTAGCACGCGGCCTAGATCGCTCAGCCTTGGCGTTCCTGGAAAACATGCCGTTCCGGCGCCAAGCAGAAACAGATGGCAGTTGAAGCGGGTACGCTGGTCAATGCGACCGCCGCCCATCAATTGTTTGATCGCCGGATGGGTCTGCGCGTCCTGGAAGAGTTTGACCAACGCGATCTGGTCTTCCTCGATGGCGCTTTTGGGCAGTGCCGGGTCGGGCGCTGGGGCTGCGGCTACCTCTGTGGTCGGCTTTTCGACTGGCGACGGCTGTGCTGCCGGTTTTGGGGGCTCTGCTGCAACCGGTTTGGCCTGCGGAATGGGCGGGTCGTCAGGGCTGGTCGGCGCGTGCTGAATAACCCGGTCGGAGTGATGCTTCTTATCGAAGCCCTCGACTGTGGGCCCCATCTCTCCATCCACTGGCGGGGCGGGACGGCGTGGCTGTTCGGCAAACTCGTAGCCGGTGCTGGTGTCGATCACTTTTCTATCGGGATCGCTAGCTACCGCAGGCTGTTCCATCGTCTTTGGCGCAAGCTTACGATTCTCCTGCACCAGCCGGATGATCAGGCCGCCGCCAATCAATAAAAGGACACCCGAAGCACCTTGCAGCATGGGCACCGTCACGCCCGAGCCGAGCAAGGGCGCCAACTCATCGGCATCCAGGAACAGACCGCCGCCCGCCGCCAAGGCAGCTAACGCTAGCGCGCCCAACACAACCGGCATAATAGCACTCGGTACGGCTGGTTCGCTAACCGGCTTTGGCTTGGGCGGAGGAGGGGCGCCGGCCAAGCGCTCGGCCACCACGCGGCTGTGATCGACCGCCGGCGTAGCAGGTGGCGGGGTTGGTTTCGGTCGCACGGGCTCGGGTGCTGGTTTGGCCGTTGGCGCTGGTTTCGCGGCCGCACGGCTAGGCGCCGCTGATCCTGGACGCACAAGCTGAACACCTGATCCTGGACCGGTCGACGCGCGAGATGGGCGCCCAGTCAATGGCTCCGGGACAACGACTTTGGGCTTAGCGTTACGGAAAACGGTCTTTTCGACGTAGAGCCCGTCGGCTTCGTTATAGCTCTCGCGGACAACGCGAACTGCCTGCACCGACGATGCGGAAAAGGTTCGCTTAGCCTCTTCCAGTGCTTCATCTTTGCGGGCAGCGGGGAAGCGCTCGACAACAGACCAGCTACCGTTTTCACAAACATGAAGCTCGTATACGTCTTCGATCATGGATCGTTACACCGGGCTCAGTTCATGCGAACATGATATCTACCCTTATTATTTACCCGATTATCAATGGCTTGTCCCACCTTTTTATGAATCAAGTGCATCTTTCCGTTTCACTTCCCCGTTGAGCGTAAATGAAAGAAGCCCGCCACAGCGCAATGCTATGGCGGGCTTCGGTATCACCTAGCGATCACTGCACCCTGAAAGGTGCTGATAGTTAGGCCGCTGCTTGCTCGATCGTAGTCGGGGTCGCCGAACTATTCGCATTAATTGCAATCGGCACAGTCCGCGGCTTCATTGCCTCCGGCACTTCGCGGACCAGGTCGATATGCAGCAGGCCGTTCTCAATGGTCGCACTGGCTACACGGATGTAGTCGGCGAGATCAAACCGACGCTCAAAGGCGCGCGCTGCGATGCCACGGTGCAAATACTTGGTCGCCTGGTCGTCACGGGTGGACTTGCCAATCACGGCAAGAGCGTTCGCCTGGGCGACGATCTCGAGTTCGGACGGAGCAAAACCCGCAACGGCCATTGAAATCCGATAGGTATCATCGCCGGTTTTTTCGATGTTATAGGGCGGGTAAGAGGTTGTCGCCTCATCGACCCGGCTTGCCGCATCGACCAACTTAGCAAAGCGGTCGAAGCCGACGGTGGAACGGAAAAGCGGTGATAAGTCATAGGTTCGCATTGCCATATTCTCCTTGAGCAACATGGGGTTGGTCGGGATTTCCCGACGTCCGGCCCCTAATGGGCACCGAACGCTGCAGATGTATGAAGGCTACCGCGATTCTTCAAGCGGCAATAATCACCTGGCTAATTCCGATACATATAATCGCGAGTGAGGGGTACCGTTTCATTGGCGCGGGCGAGCTGCATCTGAAACACCATGTGCCCTTGGCGGCGGAACGACATTTCCGAGCCACATAGATAGAATTCCCACATGCGGCAAAACCGTTCGTCGTACAGACGTGCGACGTCAATCCGCGCAGCTTGGAAACGTCGGCGCCATTCTTCAAGGGTGAAGGCGTAATGCAAGCGCAGTATTTCTATATCGGTCATGAACAGGCCGCTTGCTTCGACAGCCGGCGTTACCTCAGATAGCGCCGGTGAATAGCCCCCGGGGAAGATGTATTTCCTGAACCACGGATTGGTCGTGCCCGGCGTGTCATTGCGGCCGATCGAATGGAGCAGAGCGACGCCGTCTGGCTTCAGCAGTTTACGGATCTGATGGAAAAAACGTTCATAGTTCGGCAACCCGACATGCTCGAACATACCAACTGAAACGATCCGGTCGAACGTTCCCTCCACATCGCGGTAATCGATGAGTTCGAACTGAACCCGGTCCGCCAGACCCGCTTCGTCAGCGCGCTGGCGCGCGACCGCCAATTGTTCGGCGCTGAGCGTGATACCCAGAACCTCGATATTCGCCTCATGCGCCAAGGTCAGTGCCAGACCACCCCAACCACAGCCGATATCAAGCACGCGTTGGCCTGGTCTGAGCAAAAGCTTGCCGGCGATATGGTGCTTCTTTGCCTCCTGAGCCTCTTCGAGCGTCACATCACGGGATGTGAAGTAGGCACAGGAATATTGCCGGTCGGTATCCAGGAATAGATCGTATAGCCGGCGATCAAGATCATAGTGATGGGCGACGTTGCGCCGCGATTTCAGGCGGCTATTGAGCTGCGCCAGTCGACGCCAGACGAAATCTAGCTTGTCGAAAATAACCAAGGAGGGCGGCAGACCGAGGTTTTGATTGACGCCGCATAGATCGATAAAATCGTAAAGTGTGCCTTGTTCGATGGTCAGCGTGCCATCCATGTAGGCTTCACCGAGTTTGAGTCTGGGATTGAGGAAGAGAGCCCGGCTGGTGGACTTGCCGTGAATCCGGACCGTCATTGCGGGACCTTGTCCGTCGCCGAATTGGTGCTGGCGTCCCCGCCAGTCGATCAATGTGAGATTGCCAGTTCGAATGAAGAGTTTCAGGAAACGTTCAAACATCTTTCCACCTAGCTGCCTCCCGCCGAAACAACAAAACTGTTCGGGTTCGCATGCGCGAATTCGATATTCAGATCGGCGGTTGATTCCATTACGGCTGCTCGGTCGAGCACGTCAAGTCGCACACCAGATTGCCTTGGTGCCAGGGACATAGCTGAAGCCCTGAAGGGCAAGCCAAGCGATCGTTTCAACCAGGGTTGCGGTACGGATGGGATTGCCAAATTCATAGACGGTCACGAGCAGGTGACTGCTATCGGTGGCGCAACGGGTGAACCGAAGTTGGATGGTCCGCATTATTCGGCCGCTTGCTGCGCCTCAAGCTGCCATCTGCCGCAGCGTTGGGAGCGGAGGGCAAGACGGCGCAATTCGGAGCGGATTGCCACTCGGATGGTATGGATTTGCGTGGCGGACAGGCGAGGAAACTCCGATCCATGCCGCAATCGCCAACACAGATCGCGCATCAGTTGCCATGAAGCACGGCGCTCCTCTGTCAATTCCATTGATTGATTGGCAAGCAGGGCCGCGACTCCGCAGTCGATGCCGGCGGCGCGATGCCTGACATAATTTTCGTAGAACCAGGGGCGTATTTGCGTTGCCGCGTTGTCAGCCTGGATCATCTCGCGCTGCCGCCATGCTTGACGCATCACACGGCCTATCCGGCTCACGGAGTCGTCAATGGCGCAATGAGTCTCGACTTCCGACATTCCCGGTCTCCTTTGACACGATAGTACGATTATCGTATCAGCGAGTCGATGAAAATCGTAACGATCTCCGTAACTGCCAAACAAATAGTGCTGGGGCGGCTTAGCCGCCGATATGCCGACCGACCCAGATGACCCGTCCGATGACCTTGATGTCGTCATCGGCGATGCCGGTTTCAGACGCGTATAGCGGATTGTCCGATCGGATCGTGATCAGCTTCGTCTTTGATGAACGCTGGCATCTTTTTACCCATAGATGCCCTTCGCCCGTCTGCGAATAGACGTAAATTCCATCCGGGCCGATGCGAGTTTGATTCCGATCGACGAGGATGTGGTCGCCCTGTCTTAGGGTCGGTTCCATGCTGTCCCCGCTTACCTGGATTACGGCAAGAAGGCCGACCGGCGTGTTCGTGACGCTGCGCAGCCATTGCATGCGAAACAGATGATCGTGCAGGGGTAGGCTGTCTTCGTTGAAAGCGCCTGGTCCACCGGAAGCGCGGATATCGAAGACCGGAATCGGCGCGTAGAACTCCCCGTGAAACTCAAAAGGTTCGATTTCTCGCTCTGCCGGCTCCGCTGGTTCGATCAGGTAGTCGGGAACTTGCTGCTCCGAGCCGCCTGAAATCTTCATCATGGCGTCGGCACCGCCAATCCCCAGGAATTCGATCAGTCGCGGAAATTCGTGAATTTGTATCTTTCGGCGGCCGGAAATGATCTCCGAGATGCGCGGCGGCGGCATACCCATAAAGCGCGCCAACTCGGCCTGCGTGCGGCCGAGTTCCTCAAGCCTATCAACGATCCAAGTCTGTTTCATAGCTGATCTTATAAACCGAACTTGCCCAAGCTTCTGCTACGGAGATCGTAATTTCTGCTAGACTTAATGATACGAGAAACGTAATTATAGGGAACTCGAACGGCTGGGGCTACAGCCGTCGTTCCTCCCCCGCAGAAAAGGATCTCATCATGGGTCGAAAGCGTAAACTTGGCGAACGTTCGGCCTGCGGCAAGCTTCGGCGCCCGCTTCCCTTGGGTCCAACGCCGCAGCATCTAGCCCACCGGCTCGCGGCCGGTGGTAATGCCGATACGGCCCATGATTATCCGCTCAGTATCCTGCTTGCTCGCGCGCGCATCGACCTAAGGCAGCATGATGCCGGCATGCGGCTTTTAGCCGTATACCGGCGCGTAATCGGCAATCCGTTTGCGGTCACTCGGGTGCTGGGCGAGGTTGGCGGCCGGGCGGGCTTCAATCCGGTTGCGGCGCTCTATGATGAACGATGGCTGCGCCAGGCGTTTGTGGCATTAGATCGCGCGGGAGAGGGCATCCGGTCGTTGGTCATCTCCGCCGCAGTACATCTCTCGATGCCCAATGTGGCCGACGGTAAGCAGTGCGAGCGTTTGCGGGTGGGTTTGCAGGTGTTGGCGGATCTCGACCGACCCCGTGTGTCGGAGGGCGATCGCCAGAGAGCAGTTGGCGAATTGACGGAGTGCCGATAATCGCAGGCTCAGCCACAAAACTACCTTAAACGCATGGCTTCGTGAGGTTTTCGGCCGTCGCGACCGTCGGCAATTGGAAGAGGTGACGATGATCCTCGCTAACTCTCCCCGGGCGAAGCACCCAAGATCGATCAAGCTCGTTCGAATTTGGATCAAACGATTGCGCGAGCGGCTGCTCACCGTATTGCTGGCTCTGCAGATCGTTACATTATTTGTTATGCCGGCGGCGCGCTCTGCGGGAATCGTTGTCCCCCATATGGTCGTCTACGGAGTTTTGCTAAGCTTCGTTGTGCTTGCGATCGTGCTGTCGCGTAGCAGAGGCGCAATGGCGACCATTGCCATCTCTGTGGCGCTTACCGCGTTCGGCGTCATCTATCGCCGCGAGCATCCCAATCTGGTCACCTATGGCGTTGCCGCCGCAGGGCCGATCCTCATGCAAATTTCGATTCTATGGATTGTCTCCACGGCGGTATTCGGGCGGGGGCCGAGCTCGCCGCATCGTATCCTAGGCGCCATTGTTATGTATCTTGGCATCGGCATGATCTTTACCAGCCTCGATATGCTGCTGGCGCAAACGCTGCCTGGTTCGTTCAGTTTCAATATCGCGCCGACCGACGATTTCACCCTGCGCGAGACGATGAATTATTACAGCTATGGCACGCTCACGACAGCAAGCTTCGGCGACGTCATGCCGTTGCATCCAATCGCACGCAGCCTTGCCAATCTCGAATCGATAGCGGGGCAGCTTTTCCCAGCGACGCTGCTGGCCCGGATTGTCAGCCAGAATACGCGGTTGCGACAACCGCGCAGCGAATTCGCCAGCCATCTGCCGACAACACAGAAAAAGTTACGGCAATCGTAATTTTTGTGTTGACAGCCTCTGCGCCGAGGTTTATGTTCCGAAAAGATAGTGAAGAAAGTTGCGCCTGCCGAGACAAACGCCTTGCTAAGAGCGTTACGGGAAGGCGATCTTCGGAGGCTGCAGAATGCCGGTGCTCGATACCACAGCATCGGCGCGCGGGGTTCAGGCGCAATTCCGAGTCAACGGTACGCCTGTCCCGTTTCAGTCGATCGATGTTGAGAGCAATAATTACTTCGCCGCTGATACATTCAGCGCCAGTCTGCCGCTCGCTGCCATGCCAGACGGCTTTCGATTGGATTTCTGGGGCAATACCAGCAGCGCCGAGTGTGAGGTGCTGATCGGGGTTGGCGTACCCGCACAAGCTGTGCCGCTATCGTCTCTGATCATCGGGCTTGCCGATACGGTCGACGTCGACCTGTCAACCAATATGGTCCGGGTGGTCGGGCGCGATTATGCCAGCCTGTTTATCGACAGCCCGGCATCCGGCCAATCCTCAAACCTACCCTCCAGCGAGATCGTCGCTGGGATCGTGGCGGGGCATGCCGGGGCGGGTATTAGCGGGAACATTGCCGAGACGAGGACGCCGGTCGGCAAGCTGTATGAGATCAACAAGGTCAAGCTCGGTGCCGCCAATACGCCCGAAGCCAGCGAATGGGGTCTGCTTGCCTATCTGGCGCGGTTTGAGAATTTCGACCTGTTCATGTCCGGCAAAGAGCTGAATTTCCAGCCCAAAGCGGGCGGCAGCGCTGATCCCTATGAGCTGCGCTTCTCGCCGGCGACGGCACGGCACATCGCAACCTCCAATGTCAGCAGCATCCGTATCTCACGCAATCTCACCCTGGCGCGGCAGATCATTGTCAACGCGATCTCCTTCAATGCCAAGATGGGGACTGGGTTTCAGGTAACGGCGAAGGCTTCGACCAGCCCATCCGGCCGAGGCGCCACCACAGCGCCTAGGACCTACACATTCGTCCATGCGCTAGAAGATCAGGCAGCACTGACCCGCTTCGCGACCGAACAGGCGGAACAGATCGCACGACACGAACGCACGCTCATCTATGAGGGCCCAGGTCATCTGGAAATCACTCCTAGGACGTTGTTGACGCTGGTCGGCAGCGGTCCTGGTTATGACCAAGCTTACTATATCGATCAGATCGACCGGCACATCAGCCGGGAGAACGGGTTCACCATGACGGTTCGGGCTAAGAATCATCCGGTTTCGGCTGAGGTGACGCCATGAGTTATTACGCTCTGGCGTCGGGGCTTAGCCAACATGCCGCGTCGTTACGCGATCAGATGGCGAAGACCCGCATCGGCGTAGTCAAGACTTACGACCCCCGCTATCACACCGCGACCGTGCTTATTAAGCCTGAGGGGATACTGACCGGCTCTCTACCGGTTCTGTCGCCATTTGTCGGTAATGGCTGGGGGCTGGTGATGGCGCCCAGCCCCGGCGATCAGGTCGAGGTACAGTTCCAGGAAAACGACCTGGAGGCGGGTCTGGTCGTTTTGCGGTTCTTTTCCGATGTTGCCCGGCCGCCGATGGATGCTGCAGGGAATTTCTGTCCCTCGGGCGATGTCTGGCTGGTGCACCAAACCGGTTCGCTGCTTAAATTCCATAGCGACGGTTCGGTTGAGTTGACAGCGTCCGGCAATCTGAATGCAACGGTTGGCGGCAATCTGGTTGCGACGGTCAGCGGCACGGCCTCAATCTACGCAACCGCCATCAATCTTGGCCGCCGGGCCGCCGATACGCTGCTGAACCTGGTCACCAGCGCGTTCGTTACGCTCTATAACAGCCACACTCATTCGACGCCTTCGGGAACCAGTGGCGTGCCGATCCAGCAAGGCGGCGCGGCTCAAGAAACCAGCGTTCTTAAGGCCGAGTAGGTCCCTCTAAGTTTTGATATCGAAGGTAGTCCTATGGTCAACATTACGCCGCGCGATGTGATGCTGCCGTCCGAGGAAATCCTGCGTGCCGCCACCGAAACCAAGTCTGTTACCGATAGCCTCGGACGCAGCCTAACGGTCGGGCGGCTCACCATTCAGCGCCGGCGAACCCGCGCCAAGTTGGTGCCGGCTGAATTGCAATCCTCGCCCGACTTTATGGCGCTGGCCACACCGGCCATGTGCGTGCAGGCAATCGATGGCACGCCGGTCCCTCTGCCGCAAAGCTTCCTGCAGCTCGAGGCGCTGATCGATCGCCTCGACGTACCCGGTTGCGAGGCCGTGCTGGCGACTCTGATCACCCTTGATCACGACCCGTTGCCGAGCGGGGACGCGCTAAAAAACGGGTAAGGGACGTTGCGTTGTCCGAGGCCCTGTTACTGGTCAAGCACAACGTCCCTTTCGACGTCGCCTTTTCACTGCCGGCCGATGAGCGATTGGTCTGGATTATCGCTTTGGGTGAATTGGAGGGGCGGAAATTCGACTTCAATGCGATGCGGTGGAGCCGGCGGCGATAAGGTGCTTTGTGTCTGTGGCGATCTCTTGACGTCACATCACGACATCCTCTTGTCGAGCGACGATAGATAAGGGAGCATTCTTGGAAACCTGCGGTCGTACCGCGTCCTGCTTTCATAGGCATCAAATGAGAAGGCATTTTTACGCGCTTGCTCTTCTGTTTTTCACGTGCGGCAGCGCACAGGGAGCGGAGCCCGATTTCACAGCCGACTCAGTTGTCAGGCTCGACGCGATACGCGATGCGGACGAAATTATTCTAATGCTCATCAATCCCAATATCAGCTTTCGCGCTCGCTTGAACGAAGATCAATTTAAACTTAGCGCCTGCAAATATCGCAGTGTACGAGCGACAATTTCTACCGCAAGAAAAGAAGTAGAGAAAATTATAATAGAAAATATGTATCATTCGGAATCTGATCGCGGCCATGATATTGATCTAAGATTGGGGATATTTATTAAGAAAAATAAGTCGTCAAGGGAGAGTATTCTGATGGATGGTGTAGCTGTCCACCCAGATGATAGGAATGTAGTTTACGGATACAGTATAGATTCTACATTCTCTGCTCGATCAGAGATTCAGGAGAAATTACATAAGCTGGCGGAATCTAGTTTATTTGTAAGAATCGATTCCATTGTGGAGCCAGACCTTTGTTACTGACTGCCCGCGTGGGGAGACTTAAATGCCGAAGTTTCAGACCAGGAATGCGGATAGAACCGATCTTAGGCAACTGGATCTGGCCCTGCTCTACCTCAATAGAAGCTCCTTTGCCGCCAGAATTCTAGATCAGGCGCAAAAGAAGGGCGTCGTCATTTCGATTATACATGATGGCAGGGATCAATATGATGATGTGAATACAGTATATTGGGACCCTAACTCTGCTCTTGCCGTTGAAGATGACGCTAAGAGAATCGTGGGCATTCAATCGGCAGCTCTTGGGCTGTTTCACGAGATGGCGCATGCCGTCGACGAAGATTTATTTCAGCGGCAGCAAGACAAGAAAGCCGGTGCATATGATGACGCGGAAGAACGCTACGCCGTAAGAATCGAAGATATTGTCGCCGCCGATTTGGATGAGACGCCGCGCTTCAATCATCGCGGTCGTACTGTCCCTGTGCTGAACACCACACAGCACACAATTATGGAAGACGGTCGCTATAAGTGGTCGCAAATGGAGCCGGACGGCACGATCGTTACCGGCGGTGTTTATCAGTTCGGTAGCTTGCCTGCGACGGCACCAGTCTTAGCTACGCCGTCCACGCCAAAGCGCTATAGCGATGCCGCTGACGACCGGCTTCGCGCGCTCTATGGGGAGTTCCTTAGGCGGGAGGGCGGGATCAACACGCTGTATCATCTGGCGGGTTTCGGGTCCGGCCTTGGTTCGGTGGCCGGTGAGGAGCTCGACTCTTTCTTCCAAGCACTGAATGCCTATGTCGATCGAAACCCTGACCTCAAACGGTCGCTTCTTGGGACGGGCGTCGCCATCGTCGGCGACGACTTTAAGAAGACGATACTGCTCTCCTTCCTGGCGAGCGCTGAAGGGCAGGCTTGGGCGGCCGGAGCCGTTTCCGGCGCTCGTCGAACCGGCGTGTCCGGCGAGGTATTGCGTGCGCTTTCGCGTAGCGCCATCGGTCGACAAATACTGAGCAGCCCTGAGATGTCGACGTTGCTGGCGGAGATTGGGAAGCGGCCGGACGCCATGGAGGCGTTGGTGGCTTTGCTGTCGACCGGCACGCCAGCTGCTCCGAGCGAGGGTCGCGGAACAATCCCGAGTGGCGCGGTGGACTCCAGAATGGAGCCTGCAGCGCTACGGGCAATGCTTCTTCGCTACTTGCCCGAAAACTCGTCGGAAGCGGGGGCTGCTGGTTCGGCGGATTTGGCCGGACCATCACTGAACGGCTTCGATATTACGTCGCCGTATAATTTCAGGATGGCGGCCCCTGGGCCTTGGCCGGGCGGCGATAATAGTCTCGGCCGCTTATTGGGCCTGGCGGCTGACTCGCACGGGATCGACCTCACCGATATCAATGGGGAATCCGGCAGCCAGTCTGGCCGCGTCCGTCTGTTCGGTACGAGCGACGATCGGGCGGCTGGTGGATACGGTGCGGATCTTGCGCTGTCGACACATGACTCGGTGTCGTCATCTGGGTTGACGCTCGATTACGCCAAGATTTCCCGCCAAGTGATGCGTCAGATTGCCGAGGAGAGCAATCGTCCACCCCGCGGCATTATGGTCGATCCGACGGTCACGCCGCCACTCGCCGGTTACGCGATGTTCGGGCCCTAAGCGGAGCATTTTCAGGAGATCTCATGGCAGACGAGGCGACGATGCCGGCGGTTGCGCGGCATCTGGCGCGGGTTGAGCGGCTGGCCGCAGCGATTGATCGGGTGCTCGATGGAACGGCGGCGGAGGAGGAGAAGGCGGTGCTGGGGCGGTTGTCCCTGATCGAGGCGGAGGATGTGATCGTGCGCATCGTGGCGAGGCT
>CAIZEE010000280.1 GCA_903931835.1 uncultured Elstera sp. | reverse complement strand
CGCCGCAAGCCACACAGGAATGCCGGCTGCACGACACAGAATGTTGGATAGGCTGATCAGCCCTGCTACTATATCCGGTAGGGAGACCACTGAATGACCAAAGACGCACCTGCCGCCACGCTACGAGAAGCCGATTTCGCTGAGGAACTGGGCGAGCGCTATCTGTCCTATGCGCTGTCCACCATCATGGCGCGATCGCTGCCCGATGTGCGCGACGGGCTGAAGCCGGTCCATCGCCGCCTGCTCTTCGCCATGCGCGAACTCGGCCTCGATCCGCGTTCGGGCTACAAGAAGGCCGCGCGCGTCGTTGGCGACGTGATCGGCAAGTTCCATCCGCATGGCGATATTGCGGTGTACGAAGCGCTGGTGCGTCTCGCCCAGGATTTCGCCGTGCGCTACCCGCTGGTCGACGGCCAGGGCAATTTCGGCAATATCGACGGCGATAACGCCGCCGCCATGCGATACACCGAGGCGAGGCTCACCATCGTCGCCGAGGCGCTGATGAACGGGCTCGACCAGGATGCGGTCGATCTGCGCGCCACCTATGATGGCGAGGGGGCGGAACCGGTCGTCCTGCCCTCCGCCTTCCCCAATCTGCTCGCCAATGGCGCCACCGGCATCGCGGTCGGCATGGCGACCTCCATTCCGCCGCACAACGCCGCCGAACTCTGCGACGCGCTGCGCCATCTGATCGCCAAGCCTGAGGCACCGGTCGCGGATTTGCTGCAATTCGTCCAGGGTCCCGATTTCCCGACCGGCGGCGTGCTGGTCGAACCGCCCGAGACCATGCGCGTCTCCTATGAGACCGGGCGCGGCAGTTTCCGCCTGCGCGCGCATTGGCAGGTCGAGAATCACAAGAACGGCCTCTACACCATCGTCATCGACGAAATCCCCTATCAAGTGCAGAAGGCGCGTCTGATCGAACGCATTGCCGATCTGCTGACCAATAAGAAACTGACCTTGCTGGCCGATATCCGCGATGAGTCGACCGAACTGGTGCGCGTGGTGCTGGAGCCGAAATCGCGCAGCGTCGATCCCGCCGTGCTGATGGAAAGCCTGTTCCGCCAGACCGATCTCGAAACCAAGTTCAGCCTGAATTTGAACGTGCTGGACGCGACCGGCATTCCGCGCGTGATGAATTTGAAGGAGGCGCTGGTCGCCTTCCTCGAACACCGCCACGAGGTGCTGATCCGACGCTCCAATTTCCGCCGTGCGGCGATCGAACGGCGTCTCGAAATCCTCGACGGCTACATCATCGCCTTCCTCAATCTCGACGAGGTGATCCGCATCATCCGCGAGGAGGACGAGCCCAAGCCCGCGCTGATCGCCCGCTTCACCGTGACCGATACCCAGGCCGAAGCCATCCTCAACATGCGTTTGCGCTCGCTGCGGCGGCTCGAAGAAATGCAGCTTCGCACCGAGCAATCGGAACTGCGCGAGGAGCTGGGCGAGATCGTCGCGATGCTGGAGGACCCGAAGAAGCGCTGGAAGCTGCTCGATTTCGAGATCAAGGAGATGCGCAAGCGCTTTGGCCCCGACACGCCGCTCGGCGCCCGCCGCACGCGCATCGCATCCGCGCCGTCGGCCGTGGTGGTGCCGCTCGAAGCCATGGTGGAGCGTGAGCCGATCACAGTTCTGCTATCCGAAAAGGGCTGGATCCGCGCCCTGCGCGGTCACGACATCGACCCGGCGCGCATCGAATACAAGGATGGCGACGGCGCCCTGTTCTCGCTGACCGCCGAGACCACCGACAAGCTGCTCGTCTTCGCAACCGATGGCCGCGTCTTCACGCTCGCCGCCGACAAGCTGCCCAGAGGTCGTGGCTTCGGCGAGCCGCTGCGGCTGTCGATTGACCTTGCCAACGACCAGAGCATCTTCGCACTCCGCCTGCACCGCCCCGGGACCAAGCTGATCGTGGCCTCCAGCGACGGCCGCGGCTTCATCGTGCCGGAAGAACAGGTGATCGCCCAGACCCGCACCGGCCGCCAGATCGTCCTGCCGGCTGATGGCGCCAAGGCCGAATTCTGCGTGCCCGTCACCGGCACCCATGTCGCCACGGTCGGCGAAAACCGCAAAATCCTGATCTTCCCAGTCGAACAATTACCCACCATGGGCAAGGGCCGCGGCGTGATGCTGCAACGCTTCAAGGATGGTGGCCTCAGCGACGTCATCAGCATGACGCCAGCGGCCGGCCTCAACTTCCCGTTCGGAACGCGGCAGAGGACGGTGACGGATTTGACGCCTTGGCTGGGCGATCGGGCGGGTGCCGGGCGGTTGGCGCCGCCGGGATTTCCGAGGGATAATAAGTTCGGAGGGTAACTTTCGCGATGGCTGGTCGTTGGACAGCTTTCAGAATTGCGATGGTCACCTTGGCCGTGACCTCCTCTGCTCAGGCCGCGCCATGCATATTCCTTGGAGGCCCTGGCAAGTGCTGGACGTTAGAAGATCCCGCGCTGAGTAAGGACGTCGTCAAAGCCATTTCTGTGGCTCGCGCCTGGCTCGTCGCCCGCGCAGACAATGCCAATCCGCCGTATCTAAATTATCCGATAACCGTCGTTGCAAGAGACGACGATTGGGTAATCATGTTCCTGCCTGAAGCGCCGCCGGGATATATGCAAACGGGGGGCGGTCCTGGAGTCTTCGTCGCAAAGCAGGACTTCAGTGTCATTCGGGCGGAATGGGAGCAGTGACGGCCTCTGTTTTTGCTGGTCGGATAATGAGGCGAGCGACGTTGAAATCGTCGATTATCACTAGGCTGGAGCGGTTTGAATGACCGATCTACTCAAAAACCCCCATCCGGGCGAAATCCTGAAATACGAATTTCTGGATGAAATCGGCCTTAGCCAGAATCAGCTCGCCGACGCGATCCTGGTTCCGCGCAACCGCATCCACGCCATCGTCAATGGCACACGCGATATTTCTGCCGATACTGATCTACGCCTAGCCAAGTTTTTTGGATTATCCGAGGGCTACTGGCTTCGGCTCCAGAACGCGTTCGACACGTTGGAGGCCAAACGCAAGATCGGTTCCCAGATCGACAAGATTCCGGCTTGGCAGGCAGCCGACGCGGATTAGACCGCCACCCTTGGCACGATTGTTGATCATTACTACCCCGCCATCCGGCGCCAATCGAAGGGGTAACGATGATCGATCTGCTGAAGCCGTCTCGCCGCGAGTTTATAGGTCTCGGCGCTGCTGTCGGTGCCACATGGGCACTCAGCTCAGGAATCGCGCAGGCTGCCGCTCCGGGCGTCGTGCACCCGACCACCGAATGGGCGATCAAGTGTACGGCGATGCATACGCCGTCGCCGTCACAGCTTGAGGTGCTGCAGGATGCGCTGATCGTCATCGGGGCGGATGGCGTGATCACGCGGGTCGAGAGCAATGCCGAGAGTGCGAAGCATTTTCGCGAGACGGGACGGCTGATCGAGTTTGGGCCGTCGCATTATCTGCTCCCCGGGCTGATCGATACCCATGTCCATGCGCCGCAATGGCCGCAAATGGGGACGGCACTCGATCTGCCGCTCGAGAAATGGCTGATTGAGTACACGTTCAAGACCGAGGCGCGCTATGCCGATCCGGAGTTTGCGCGTCGGATGTATACCGATCTGGTGGCGACGTTGCTGGCGAATGGCACGACCACGGCGGTCTATTACGGCTCGCTGCATCTGCCGGCGACGCAAATTCTGGCGGAGCTTTGCCTGAAACAGGGGCAGATCGG
>CAIZEE010000279.1 GCA_903931835.1 uncultured Elstera sp. | reverse complement strand
GCGCAGACGCTTGCCGCGCGCGGTGAGCCGCTGCAGGCCGGCGACGTGCTGCTGGCCGGTGCCCTGGGCCCGATGGTCGCGCTCAATCCGGGCGACACCGTCGAAGCCTTTGTCGGTGGGCTCGGTTCGTGTTCCTTCACATATGCAAAGGGCTGACATCATGGCCAAAACCAAAGTGGCCATCATTGGTTCGGGCAATATCGGCACCGATCTGATGATCAAGATCATGCGGACCTCCGACGTTCTGGAGATGGGCGTGCTGGTCGGCATCGATCCGGAGTCCGACGGGTTGAAGCGCGCCGAACGGCTTGGCGTGCAGACGACGTCCGGTGGGATGGAAGGTCTGCAAAGCCTGCCCGTCTGGCATGAGATCGGCATTGTCTTCGATGCGACCAGCGCCGGCGCCCATCGCCGTCACTCGGAAATTGCCCAGGCGGCGGACAAGGTGATGATCGATCTGACCCCGGCGGCGATCGGCCCCTACGTCATTCCGGTGGTCAATGGCGACGACCATCTGGATGCGCCGAACGTCAACATGGTGACCTGCGGCGGTCAGGCGACGATCCCCATCGTGGCCGCTGTCGCCTCCGTCGCGACGGTGCATTATGCCGAGATCGTCGCTTCGATCGCGTCCAAATCGGCGGGGCCCGGCACGCGCGCCAATATCGACGAATTCACCGAAACCACCAGCCGCGGCATTGTCGAGGTTGGCGGGGCGAAGCGCGGCAAGGCGATCATCGTGCTCAATCCGGCAGAACCGCCGATGATCATGCGCGACACGATCTTCACCCTGTCCTCGGGCGGCGATGAGGCGGCGATTGAGGCGGCGATCGACGCGATGGTCGAGCGCGTGCGGGCTTACGTGCCCGGCTACCGGCTTAAACAGAAGGTGCAGTTCGAACGCTTCGGCTCGAACAATCCCGTCCAGATACCGGGTTACGGCTCGTTCGAGGGTATCAAGAGCAGCGTGTTCCTCGAGGTCGAAGGGGCAGCGCATTATCTGCCGGCCTATGCCGGCAATCTCGACATCATGACATCCGCAGGCTTGAGAACGGCCGAGCGGATTGCCGCCAGGAGGGCCGCGTGATGGCTTTCGATCCAACCGAGACCAAGCTCTATATTCAGGATGTGACGCTGCGCGACGGCATGCACGCCATCCGCCACCGCTACGGCATCGATCATGTGCGCCGGATCGCCAAGGCGCTCGATGAGGCGAAGGTCGACGCGATTGAGGTGTCGCATGGCGACGGGCTGAACGGCTCCAGCTTCAATTACGGCTTCGGCGCCCATACCGATAGCGAGTGGATCGAAGCGGTGGCGGATGTTCTGTCGCATGCCCGCCTCGCGACGCTGCTGCTGCCCGGTATCGGGACGGTCGAGGATTTGAAGCACGCCTATAGTCTTGGCGTTCGTTCGGTGCGCATCGCGACGCATTGCACGGAGGCGGATGTCGCGCGCCAGCACATCGGTGCGGCGCGCGATCTCGGCATGGATACGGTCGGCTTCCTGATGATGAGCCACATGATCGAGCCTGAACCGCTGGCTGCCCAGGCGAAGTTGATGGAGAGCTATGGCGCCACCTGCGTCTACGTCACCGATAGCGGCGGGGCGCTCGACATGGATGGCTATCGTGCGCGGTTGCAGGCCTATGACCGCGTGCTGAAGCCGGAAACCGAACGCGGCGTACATGCCCATCACAATCTGTCGCTTGGTGTCGCCAACTCGATTGTCGGCGTGCAGGCCGGTGCCATCCGGATCGATGCCAGCCTCGCCGGCATGGGGGCGGGGGCCGGCAACGCACCGCTCGAAGTGTTTATTGCCGCGATCGAGCGCAAGGGCTGGAAACACGGTACTGATCTCTACAAGCTGATGGATGCGGCGGAGGATCTTGTGCGTCCGCTGCAGGATCGCCCGGTACGGGTCGATCGCGAGACGCTGACGCTTGGCTATGCGGGCGTCTATTCGTCCTTCCTGCGACATGCCGAGAAGGCGAGTGCGGAATATGGCGTTGATGCACGCGAGATCCTGGTTGAGCTTGGCCGGAGGCGCATGGTGGGCGGGCAGGAAGACATGATCGTCGACGTCGCGCTCGATATCGTCAAGGCGCGCCGAGCGGCGGGCTGACCGCTTCAGCGGCGAGGGCTACCCAGGCGGCAAGGCTGGCAAGCTTCTGTTCCTTCCGCCAGGGTCGCCCGGCGCCGGCGCCAAGGGTTTTGAGGCGGCTATCAAGCTCCGCCGGCGTCATTCGCAGTTCCTGCGACGCGCGCTCAGGAAGCGACTTCTCGTCCAACTCCATCATGCGCAGGCCGACACGCCCAAGCGCGAACCGCAGGGCGTCGCGCACGGCCAGGCCTTCGACGATGATCGGATGCTCTGGTGCTGACAGGCTGTGGGCCAGAAGGTCAGTGATCCAGCCGGCGCGATTGACGAGCAGGCCCGCCACCCTCGGTTCAAATCCCGAATTCCGCAGTGCCTGGATGATCTCGCTCAGCCCGTTTGCGGCGAGCTGATCCTGACGTTCGCGGCCCTGCCTGACCGCCTCCTTAGCTTCAGGGGACGCCTCGCCGGCGGGGCCGCGCGGCATCTCTGCGGCGACGATATAGGGTTCGAGCGAGAGGCGGTCGTCCTCAGCAAAGGTCGGCAGAAACGAGGACAACACGACACGCGGGGGGCCACCCTCACGAGCGACGCCAACGACCACAGCCCCGCCACGAAGCGCACGAATCCCCAGCCCGATCGCAATGCCGGCCATTCACGCCTCCATCGTGTTTTCGGGCGATGGAGCCTAACAAACCGGGGGGGCGGGGACAAGAATCGACCGGCGCAACGCGCCAGCCTGTCACCCGGCGCCGGCGAATTTGCGGAGCGACCGGCCGATCTGTCCGCCGCAATAGGTCTCCTCGCCATATCGCTCGTCCGATTCCCGGGCGAGCTTCGCCAAGGCCGGGTTTTGCTGCAATCGGTATGATAAGGCGGCAACCAGCGGCGCCTCGGCATCCAGCATCTCGCCAATCTTGGGAAACTTGGCTCTCAGGGTCGACCACAGCGTTGCGCTCACGATATCGGCCACGCCGGGTTCGGCACCCCCGAGCAGGAAGCCGCCATCTGGCTTCAGACCGCTCCGCTCGCCGATGACCTCAAAGATCGCCATCCAGCGCTTAAGCCTGGGGATGAAGTCTTCCCATGTCTGCTTGGTCCACATCTGCTGTCCGCCGTCGATCGTAATCTCATCGATCACGTCATTGGCGTCGTTGACGATTTTCAGCGTCAGGGCGCGCCCTTCCGGCGTCTTAGGCAGAAGTCCCAACGTCTCGCCCAGGTAGAACGCGATCGCTGGCATTTGCGACAGGGCGAAGCCGGTCTTCTCCACGACCAGCACCGGCGGTCCCATGAAGGGGATGGGCTGTTCGCCCGGCGCCTTTTCCATCAGCGGGACGATATCGGCGTCGCCTTCGTCCCAGCTTTTGCCGGCATAGGCCAGAATGGCGCGGATGAACTGCCCACGAAAGGGAACGGGCCAATAATATAGGGTGTAATCCGGCATGAGGGTCTCCAGGCGCCAAAACTATGCGGGTTGCTTGCGGGCGGCTAACCTAAGGAAACTCGCGAGGCTGCCGAACGCTGCAAAGATCGATCCCAGCCACAAGGCGGTTACCGGGCCAATCTCGGTCGAGATGTTCAGGCACAGGGCGACCAGCGCTGCGCCGGTTGTTTGGCCAAGCAGCCTCGCCGTTGCCACGATGCCGCTGGCACCACCGCTGCGCCCAGGTGGCGCGCTCGCGATCAGGGCGCGCAGATTGGGCGACTGAAAAAAGCCAAAACCGACACCGCATAGCGTCATGGACAGGACGATCGTCGTGTCGCTCGGGTTAGCCGGCAGGGATGCAAGCGTGGCCATTCCGACGCACAGGATCAGCAGTCCGAACCCGCCTAGCAGCCCTGCCTGATATCGATCGGATAACCTGCCGGCGATCGGCGCCATGATCGCGACGGCAGCAGGCCAGGGCGTGATCAAAAAACCCGTGGCGACCTGACTGTGCGCCATCACCGTCTGGAACAAAAAGGGCAGCGCCACGAAAGCCAAACCCTGCGTGATGAACGAGCAGATCGCGGTTGCCGTCGACAGGGCAAAGATCGGCAAACGCAGCAGATCGATCGCCAACATCGGGGCCGGATGACCAGCCTGCCGCCGCATCAGCGCATAAAGACAGGCGAGAGCAGCCAGCCATTCGCCCGCGATCAGGGTTTTGGCGCTGCCATGCGACACGCCGCCCAGCCCCAGAATAAGCAGGGTAAAAAAGCCGGCGCACAGGACGGCCGCGATACTGTCGAACGCGTGCGTCGCCCGCTCGGTCAGCGGTAACGCGCGCATGGATAGCAAGAGGGCAATGATTCCCGCCGGCACGTTGATGAGGAACAACCAGTGCCATGTTGTAACGGCCAGAATCCCAGAGGCGACCGTAGGACCGAGGGTGAAGCCGAGGGCGACGACCAGCGCATTCAGCCCGACGCCCCGACCAAGAATGCTGGACGGGTAGACAAAGCGGATGAGCGCCGCGTTGACGCTGATGACGGCAGCGGCACCGAGACCCTGCAGACCCCGCGCGACGACGAGGCTGGGCAACGACCAAGCGAAGCCGCAGGCCAAAGATGTGGCGGTGAACAGCACCAGCCCGATGATATAGACCCGCCGATGGCCTAGGATTTCGCCCAGCGCCGCCAGTGGCACCAGTGTTGCGACCATGGCAAGCTGATAGGCGTTTACCACCCAGATCGCAGCCGCACCGCTCGACTTAAGATCGCCCGCGATGGTCGGAAGTGCGGTGTTGGTGACGGCGGTATCGAGCGTCGCCATGGCGACCGCGACCAGCAATGCGGCCATCGCTTCCCGGCGCTCGCGGCGGGGCAACCCATCGGTGAGGGACGCGGTGGTCGAGGCCTGCATGATACTCCCTGCCTTCTGGGGCAGCATCCTTTCAGGCTCAGGCTCATTGATCCAACCGACATTTGGCATGGGTGATCTGCGCGGGATACGGGATTCCAGATGATATTATCGGCGATCGAGCTAGACTGCCTCATCGCCCGCGAGAAGCGTTGAAGAGGAAGCCGATATGAAATGGTTGCTGGCCGCACTGGCTGTTCCGTTTTGCTGGATGCCGCTCACCGCTGTCGCTGAGACCGTGCCGGAAATCCCCTTCGACTCGATACCGGGGCCGGTGAGGCTGCCGGCGAATCTGTATTTTGGCGAGGTGGCGGGCGTCGCGCTGAATTCCAAAGGGCATATTTTCGTCTTCTCGCGCGGCAACACGCGTGGTCCGGCTTACGGAGCGGCCGCAGCGCAGCTGTTCGAGTTCGCGCCCGATGGCACGTTCATCCGCGAGATCGGCACCAATCTTTATGCCTGGGGTTTCGCTCATGTCGTCCGGATCGACCCCAAGGACAATATTTGGGTGACCGATAAGGGGTCCGATCTGGTCGTCAAATTCACGCCCGATGGCCAAGTGGCGATGGTGTTCGGGCGCAAGCAGGAAGCGTCGGATGAAGATACGGCTCCGCTCAAGCACCCGAAGCCGCCTCTGCCGCCGGTCGATGGCTATTTCCGTCAGGTGACCGACATTGCCTGGGACAGTGCTGGTAACGGCTATATCAGCGACGGCTACATCAATTCGCGCATCGCCAAGGTCAGCAAAGACGGCGAATGGCTGCTGAGTTGGGGCGAGCATGGCTCCGGACCGGGCCAACTTGCGCAGCCGCACAGCATCGCGGTCGATGCGCATGATCAGGTTTACGTTGCTGATCGCGGCAATCGCCGCATCCAGGTCTTTGACGGTGACGGCAAGCTTCTGCGCATCATCACGATCGATGTACCCTTTGACCCGGACGCCAAGCCCGCGATCGGTAACAAGCCGAAACTGCCGATACCGGAAGGGACGCTACAGACCATGGCGCCCGGCGCACCCTGGGCGGTTTGCATCACGCCCGGACCCACTCAGTTCCTCTATGTTGCCGACGCCTATCCCGGCCGGATCTACAAGCTCAGCCTGGACGGCCAGGTGCTGGGCGTACTTGGAAAATCCGGCAAATTATTAAAGCAGTTCGGCTGGGTCCACGAAATCGCCTGCCCGTCGGAGAACGAACTCTATGTCGCCGAGTTGCTGAACTGGCGGATTCAGAAATTGCTCCTGCATCCGCAAAAATGAGGCTCGGGAGTGTCGTCAGCGCGCTGCCTTAGCTCGCCCATACTTGTGACGCCACCCGCCTGAAATTGCCACCCATGATCGCGCGGATGTCGGCTTCCTTATAGCCTTTGCGGGTCAGAAGCTGGACGGCGGTCGGAAGATCGCTTGGCGGCACGAAGTCGATTTTGGTGCCTTCGGGGTATTGCCGCGGCGGCCAGAATTTCTTGCTGGTCGGCTCATCGAGCGGCGGCCCTGTAGTGGGGTCGTAATCGAGTGCGACGCCGACATGCTGAACCCCCACCAGCTTTGCGATGTAGTCGATATGGGCGACCATGACCTCCACCTTGGCGGGGCCGGGTCCTAAGAACAGGCTCAGGCCGTTAACGCCGACCACGCCGCCGGTTGCTGCCACTGCCTTGATCTGCTCATCGGTGATGTTGCGTTCGTGCTCCTGCAGGGCGCGGGCATTGGCATGGCTGAAGATGCAGGGCTTGGTCGACAGCTTCATCGCCTCCAGCCCTGACCGGATTCCGCTATGCGCGCAATCCACAACCATGCCGACGCGGTTCATTTCATGGATCACGGCGCGGCCGAAATCGGTCAAGCCCTTATCGGCGTCATGACAGCCGCCGCCGGCATCGTTATTGAGATTATAGGCGATCAGCATCTGCCGCACGCCGAGGCGGTAATACAGCTCGACCATCGCGAGATCGCCGTTAAGCGAGCCCATACCCTCAATATCGTAGGTCAGCGCCATCCGGCCGCCTTTGGTTGCCGCGTCGATCTCCGTAACGGTGGCGCAAAGCCGCATGTCGCTGCGCGCCTCAATTTCTTTCGTGTAGTCGGCGATGGCGCGGATCGTGCCGCTCCAGGGGACGGCGTCGTAGCCGACATTGACGGACAGATAACCGACACTGGCCAGTCGCCATTGGTCGAGCAGCGCCACATCCTTGGGGCCGGCATAACCGAAGCCGGAATGATTGTCCCAATAGAAAATCTTCTCGTCCTCCGCTGCCTGAGAGGGTGCGCGTCCTGCCCACCATAGCGCTCCGGCCGCCAGGGATGATGTCAGAATGCTGCGCCTGGTGAACATGGCTTCTCCGTTTGTGACGGATTTTGTTTATCGTCGGAATGATGTTAAGGCATCAAACTGATTTTGAGCCTATGCAATTGAACTGGGACCAGCATGGATGACGCTGCGGGCGCGATAAAGTCGATCGTAGGTCACCGGGAACGCCTCGTTTCGCTCGATGTCTTTCGTGGCATCACCCTCGCCGGCATGCTGATCGTCAATAATCCGGGCTATGGCGACATCACCTATTGGCCGCTTGAGCATGCCGAATGGCATGGCTGGACGCCGACCGATCTGGTCTTCCCGTTCTTTCTATTCATCGTCGGCATCACCACGCATATCTCGCTCGAAGGGCGTCGTGCCAGGGGTGACGGCGCGGCTGCTTTGAGACACCAAGTCTGGCGGCGGGCCGGGCTGATCTTCCTGATCGGCGCAGTGCTCAACTGGTTTCCATTTTATTCGATCACCCGTGCTCCCCCCGATGCCGATCTTCTGTCGCTCATGGGCGACCGGCTGTTTCATCTTCGCATCCCGGGCGTGTTGCAGCGCATCGCCCTCTGCTATCTGGCTGGCGGGTTCATCGTTCTGTCATTCGGTTGGCGCGCGCAGGTGGTACTGCTGGCCGCGATCCTGCTTGGCTATTGGGCGATCTTGATGCTGGTTCCCGTGCCGGGTACCGGTGCCACAGGGCTTGCTGCGATCGCCGACCCGACCGCCACGCTCGGTGCCTGGATCGATCGGGGTTTATTGGATTGGGGGGATGCCGGCAACCATCTCTGGCGGGTAACGAAGGTTCGCGATCCCGAAGGCGTGCTCTCGACCTTGCCGGCGATCGGCACCGTCATCTTGGGGCTGCTCGCGGGACGGTGGATTGGTCAAAGCATGCCGGTAAAGCACCGGGTTCTGGTACTCCTATCGGCAGGTATTGCCTGCGTCGCCATCGGCCTCGCCTGGGATCTCGTGCTGCCGATCAATAAGAACCTGTGGACCAGTTCCTATGTTCTTTTATCGGCTGGTTTGGGCGCCATGCTGCTGGCCATGCTGATGGCGGTGACCGACGTCTTGGGGTGGCGTCGCTGGGCCGAACCGTTTCTCGTGTTCGGCGTGAACCCGATCTTCACCTACGCCCTCTCCTATGTCACAGCCGTCGTAATCTACGCCTGGTGGAAGGTGCCCGATAATGGCCAATCCGTCGGTGTCGAGCGCTGGTTCACCGATGTCGCGTTTGCACCGTGGTTGCCACCCAAAATGGCCTCGCTCGGCTTTTCGGTTTTCTATGTTTTCTGCTTCTATGTCCTGCTGCGAGCCTTCTATAAACGGGGGGTCATTCTGAAGGTCTGACGGTTTGCCTCGCCTGTCACAAAGGACGCCGCATGTCGCTCGACTCATTCGCTAGAAAAATCCCCAAGGCCGAACTGAATTTGCATCTTGAGGGGGCGGTGGCGGCCGCCACGGTGGCGGATCTGGCAAAGCGGAACGGTGTTGCTTTGCCGCCCTTTGACAGCCCGGCGGAGCTGTACCATTTTCACGATCTGCCGACCTTCCTGGTAGTCTATAATCTCGTCTGCGAATCGATCCGCACGGCAGCGGATTTCCAGCGCGCCACCTTCGAGATGCTGGAACGCTGTGCTGACAGCGGTGCGCGCTATGTCGAGTTCTTCTTCTCGCCGCATGCGCATTTGGCGCATGGCGTCCAGTATCCGACGATGCTGGAGGGGATTGTCGCTGGCATGCGGCAAGCCGAAAAACAATATGGCGTGAAATCGAATGTCATTCCGGCGCATAGCCGCGAACTTGGGCCCGAGCAGGGTGAGGTTTTCCTCGACATGGTGCTCGCCCATAAAATTCCCGAAGTGATCGGCATCGGCCTCGATTACAACGAGGCGCCGTTCCCGGCGGCACCTTTTGCCAAAATGTATGCTCGGGCCGAGGCGGCCGGACTGAAACGCACCACCCATGCTGGCGAAAACGGTCCCGCCAGCAATATCCGCGACGGGATCAAGCTGTTGCACGTCAACCGCATCGATCACGGCTATCGCGTTGTCGATGATCCGGCCTTGATGGCTGAATGCCGCGAGCTCGGCATCCCCTTTACCTGCTGCCCGACAGCGACGAGCTATACGCCGGGCTGGGGTGATTTGACCGCGCTTGATCACCCTATCCGCCAGATGATGGATCAGGGGCTGCACGTCACGCTGCATTCGGACGACCCGACGATGATCCCGTCGACGCTGGCCGGTGAATATCTGGTCGTGGCGGAGAAGTTCGCCTTGTCGCCTGATCACGTGAAGAAGCTCGCACTCGCCAGCCTGGCTGCAACCTGGCTTGACGACGCAACCAAGCAAGCCTGGGCCAAGGAATGGTCCGCCGAGATCGATCGCCTGATCGAAAGCGAGCTGCCTTAGCATAATGGCCGGATCAGCCGCCGACACTCTCGACGGGGACTATGACTACATCGTCGTGGGTGCGGGTTCGGCCGGCTGCGTGGTGGCGAACCGGTTGTCGGCTGATCCCAAGACCCGCGTACTGCTGATCGAGGCGGGCGGGGCGGATAACTGGATCTGGTTTCACATTCCCGTCGGCTACCTCTTCGCCATCGGCAATCCACGCTCCGACTGGATGTTCGAGACGGAGGCGGAGCCGGGTCTGAACGGCCGGTCGCTCAAATATCCGCGCGGCAAGGTGATTGGCGGGTCGTCGACCATCAACGCCATGATCTCGATGCGCGGCCAGAGCCAGGATTACGATCACTGGCGTCAGCTCGGCCTCACCGGCTGGGCCTGGGATGATGTCCTACCGGTGTTTAAGCGGCTGGATAATCATTTCCTGGGCGACACGGATCACCACGGCTCCGCTGGCGAATGGCGGGTCGAGCGGCAGCGCCTGAAATGGGATGTGCTCGAGGCGGTGGCTGATGCCGCTGTCGAGATGGGCCTGAACGCGACACCAGATTTCAACACCGGCGATAATTCAGGCGTCGGCTATTTCCAAGTGAATCAGAAGCGCGGGCTTCGTTGGTCATCGGCGCGGGGTTTCTTGAAACCGGTCCTGAAACGCCCGAATCTCCGCGTCGAAACGGGGGCTCTGGTCGAGAGGATTTTGTTCGACGGCACGCGCGCTGCGGGCGTGCGGTTTCACAAATCGGGACGGGTGATAGAGGCTCGGGCCAAGGGCGAAATCATCCTGTCAGCCGGCTCGATCGGCTCGGTGCAGATACTCCAGCTATCGGGTGTCGGGCCATCGGAATGGCTTGGTGCGCTGGGGGTGGGGACCGTGCTCGACAAGCCCGGTGTCGGCCGCAATCTGCAGGACCATCTGCAGCAGCGCGCCATTTACAAGGTAACGGGCGTCAAGACGCTGAACGAGACCTATCATTCGCTGATCGGCCGCGCCGCCATGGGCCTCGAATACGCTTTGTTTCAAAAGGGGCCGCTCGCCATGGCGCCGTCGCAGCTTGGCATCTTCGCCCGGTCGTCGCCCGATCACGAACGCCCCAATATCCAGTTCCATGTGCAGCCGCTCAGCCTCGACAAATTCGGCGATCCCTTGCATCGCTTTCCGGCGATTACCGTGTCGCCCTGTAATCTTCGTCCGACGTCGCGCGGCATCGTCCGCCTGCGTTCCGCCGATCCCGCCGACAAGCCGGTGATTGCGCCCAATTACCTGGCGACGCAGGAGGATCGGCAGGT